>CANGNR010000005.1 GCA_947455385.1 Microbacteriaceae bacterium | reverse complement strand
CTGCCGCGCCGCAGCCTGCGCGACTGCCTGAGCGAAGACCTGCGTCGCCTCGACCCAGACGACCTCTACGGAAACATCCTGATTCACAGCTTTGGCGCTAAGAGCGTCAAGCCAACGATCTCAAAGGGTGCTGCCGCAAAGACCTCGCTAACGCGTGTTTCGGCCAAGGCCGTAATCGGTAGCAAGAAGAAGGCATAACTTGTCGGTTCAGATTCGTCGTTTCGAGGATGCCGATGGCGTTGCTCGGGCGGCGGCCGATGCGGGGCTCTCGGTCATCGCCGAAGCCATTGCGCAGCGCGGCGTCGCACACGTGGTTCTGACCGGCGGCACCGTTGGCATCGCCACCCTGGCAGCCATCGCTGACAACCCTCGCCACACCGACACCGACTTCGAGAAGGTGCACTTCTGGTGGGGTGACGAGCGTTTCGTGGCCGCGGATTCAGCTGATCGCAACGCGCTCCAGGCCGAGAACGCTCTGCTTGGCAAGTTGACGCTCGATCGCATGAAGGTCCACGGCTTTCCGTCCTCCGAGGAGTTCGGCGGCAACCTAGACCAGGCCGCCGAGGCCTTTGCCGCGGAGCTCGCCGCCGTGGCCGAAAAGAACCAACCACTGCCCCGCTTTGACCTGGTTTACCTGGGTATGGGCCCCGACGGTCATATTGCCTCGCTGTTTCCGGGCAAGCCGGCCCCTGCGCCGGGCCTTACGGTGGTTGCCGAACACGACTCTCCGAAGCCACCCCCACAGCGCCTGAGCCTAACCTTTGAGGCACTAAACAGCGCCGACCGAGTCTGGTTCGTTGTAGCTGGCGCAGATAAGGCAGCCGCAGCTGCCGAGGCCCTGGCAGACACCGGCTCGACGCTGCCAGCAGCACGGGTAAAGGGAACCAGCGAAACGACCTGGTTTATCGATGCGGCCGCTGCCGCAGAAATTGGCTAGTTTTACCTAACCTCTGATTCGGGGTTTAGTCTTCGACAGACTTGGCGCGGCGAGCACGCACTGCGGCAACTGCCTCTTCGAGAAGCTCTTTGGCCTCTTCTTCGGTGCGACGCTCTTTGACGTAGGCAAGGTGAGTCTTGTAAGGCTCGTGCTTTGCGATTACCGGTGGGTTGTCTTTGTCTTGGCCAGCTGGCATGCCGCAGTTTGGGCAGTCGAGCAGCTCTGGAACATCCTCGGCCTCCACGGTTGCCGCGAATGACGGAGTCTGAACGTGACCGTTCATGCAGTAGTAGCTGATTGCGAAGCGCTCGGCCTTGAAGCCGCGGTCCACCTCGCCCATTGGGCCGGCTCCAACGCGTGCTCCGCGAATCGAAGAGTTTGAGCTGCTCATGTGTTCCCCCGAGGTGCCTGTGGTTCTTTGAAGCTGTTTGCTAGAGCGAAGGGTAGAAACGTGTGATCAGGCCGAGACCAATAATCGAAAGTATCCAAACGACACCAAGGATGATGGTGATGCGGTTCAGGTTGCGCTCTGCGACACCAGAGGACTGCAGGCTGCTAGTCACGCCGCCACCGAACATGTCGGATAGTCCGCCACCGCGACCCTTGTGAAGCAGGATCAGCAGGGTGAGCAGCAGGCTCACGATTGCCAGAAGCACGGTGAGACCGATTTGAATAGCCAACATGTTTGAATCCTCTTTTTAGAAACCTAAGAAATTATAAAGCGATGTGCTTCTTGAATCGTGCGATACCGCTGAACTCTTCGACGTCGAGCGATGCTCCGCCAACCAGAACACCGTCGACCTCTGGGCTACGCAAGAAGCCGGCAACGTTAGCTGCCTTGACCGAGCCGCCATAAAGGATGCGGGTGGCCTGAGCAAGGTCTTCTCCGTGCTCGGCGGCAATTGCCTCGCGAATCTTGGCGGCGACCTGTGCCGCTTCTTCGGCGGTGGCAACCTTGCCGGTGCCGATAGCCCAGACGGGCTCATAGGCGATCACGAACTCGCCGAGCTTCTCGTGGTCGGCCAGCGCAGCCAGGGTCTGGCGAACCGGCACGGCGCTCTGGCCCTGGGTCTCGAGCTCTTCGAGGGTCTCGCCAACGCAGATGACCGGCACGATTCCGTGACGGAAGGCGGCAGCGGTCTTGGCCTGCACGATGGCGTCATCCTCGTGGTGGTAGGTGCGACGCTCGCTGTGGCCAATCAGAACGTACTGGACGTCGAGCTTCTTGAGGGCAGCGCCAGAAATCTCTCCGGTGAAGGCACCGGCGTCGTGCTGCGAGAGATCCTGTGCGCCAAGGCCGATCTCGAGCTTGTCTGCGTCGATCAGGGTCTGAATCGAGCGAAGCGAGGTGAAACCTGGAAAGACGACTACTTCGCCATCCTTGGTCTCGTGGTTTGCGTCCTTGAGGGTCCAAGCCAGCTTCTGCACGAGTGCGATGCCCTGCTGGTGGTCGAGGTTCATCTTCCAGTTGCCCGCAATGAGCGGCACGCGGTTAGTCATTTAGAACTTCCAATCCCGGTAGCTTCTTGCCCTCGAGAAACTCGAGGCTCGCGCCACCGCCGGTTGAGATGTGACCGAACTGCTCATCCTTGAAACCAAGTATGCGCACGGCAGCGGCGGAGTCGCCACCGCCAACCACGCTGAGGCCGTCGACCTCGGTGAGAGCCTGGGCGACCTGCTTGGTGCCGTTGGCGAAGGCTGGAATCTCGAACACGCCCATCGGGCCGTTCCAGAACACGGTCTTCGACGAGCGAATGACCTCGGCGAAGTGCTTTGCGGTCTCTGGGCCGATGTCTAGGCCAAGACCGGTCTCGCCAAACGGGCTCGACTCGATTGCGTCTGCTGGGGTGATTGCCGACTCGGCGTCGGCTCCAAACTTCGATGCCACAACGATGTCGGTAGGCAGCACGACCTCCACACCGAGTTCTGCGGCGCGGGTTAGGTAGCTCTTGCAGGTCTCGATCTGGTCGACCTCGAGCAGGCTCTTGCCGACCTTGTGACCCTGAGCTGCCAAGAAGGTGAACAGCATTCCGCCGCCGATGAGCAGCTTGTTGACGGTTGGCAGCAGGTGGTCGATCACGCCGAGCTTGTCGCTGACCTTCGAGCCACCTAGAACGACCGCGTATGGGCGCTCAGGGCTGCTGGTGAGGCGCTCGAGAACCTTGAGTTCGCGCTCGATTAGCAGGCCGGCAGCGCTTGGCAGAGCCTTGGCCAACTCATACACGGATGCCTGCTTGCGGTGCACGACGCCGAAGCCATCGCTCACGAAGAAGTCACCGAGGTCGGCGAGCTTGGCGGCAAAGGCCTCGCGCTCGGCTGCATCCTTGCTCGCTTCGCCCGCGTTAAAACGCAGGTTTTCGAGCACAACTACGCCACCACGGTCGAGAGCCTTGACTGCTCCCCTCGCCTCGCTGCCGACGGTGTCGGTGGCGAAGAACACTGGCTGACCCAGCAGCTCCTCGAGGCGACGCGCGGCCGGCTCGAGCGAGTACTTGGCGTCTGGTGCACCCTCTGGGCGACCAAGGTGCGAGATCACAATGACCTTCGCACCCTGGTCGACGAGGTGCTTGATGGTTGGAACCGAAGCCACGATGCGGCCGTCGTCTGTGATGACCCTGCCGTCAAGTGGAACGTTTAGGTCACAGCGGATAATGACTCGCTTGCCATCCAACGATGGCAAATCACTCAGAGTGCGCAATTGATCGCCTTCGTTCTTCGTGGTCTTCAGTTTTGAATCGGATTTAGAGCTTGGAGGCGACGAGTTCGGTGAGCTCGACCAAGCGGTTCGAGTAGCCCCACTCGTTGTCGTACCAGCTCGAGATCTTGACGGTGTTGCCAATGACCTTGACCAGGCCTGCGTCGAAGATCGACGAGTGTGGGTCGGTCACGATGTCGCTCGAGACGATCTCGTCTTCGGTGTACTTCAGGATGCCCTTGAGTGGTCCAGAAGCCGCAGCGGCCTTGTAGGCAGCCTTGATCTGGTCGATGGTGACCTCGGTCTTCGAGACGAGCGTGAGGTCGGTGATCGAACCGGTTGGAACTGGCACGCGAAGGGCGAAGCCGTCGAGTAGACCCTTTAGCTCTGGCAGAACCAGGCCGATTGCCTTGGCTGCACCGGTCGACGAAGGAACGATGTTGATGCCGGCAGCACGGGCGCGACGCAGGTCGCTGTGTGGGCCATCCTGCAGGTTCTGGTCTGCGGTGTAGGCGTGCACGGTGGTCATGAGACCGTTGACGATGCCGAAGTTGTCGTTGAACACCTTTGCCAATGGAGCGAGGCAGTTGGTGGTGCACGATGCGTTCGAGATGATGTGGTGGTTGGCTGGGTCGTACAGGTGGTCGTTCACGCCGAGCACGAAGGTGCCGTCTTCACCGGTTGCAGGAGCCGAGATGAGAACCTTCTTGGCGCCAGCGTCGATGTGCTTCTGAGCGTCAACGGCGTTGGTGAAACGGCCGGTCGACTCGATGACGATGTCGACGCCGAGGTCGCCCCATCCGAGGTTTGCTGGGTCGCGCTCTGCGAGAACCTTGATGACGTTGCCGCCGACGATGATGTTCTGGCCATCAACGGTGACCTCCTGTGGCAAACGACCGGTAACCGAGTCGTACTTCAGCAGGTGAGCGAGACCCTTAGGGTCGCTGAGGTCGTTTACTGCAACGATTTCGAGATCGGTACCTTTGGCAAGTTCTGCACGAAGGTAGTTGCGTCCGATACGGCCGAAGCCGTTAATTCCAACACGAGTAGCCACTTGTTCTCCCGGAGTTAAGCGCCGCAAAACGACGCGGTTTTTGAAGGGGGTTTTGCTAGTTGTTTTGCACGCGGCGCTGGGTGAAAAAACTCCTTTTAGACTAGCAGTAGACCGCCAGTTTTGCCGCGAGCCGCCTCGAATCGCTCGGTCACATCTGCCCACGAAACGATATTCCAGAAGGCCTTGACGTAGTCTCCCTTGACGTTCTGGTAGTCGAGGTAGAAGGCGTGCTCCCACATGTCGAGCATCAGCAGCGGGATGGTTCCGGTAGCGATGTTTCCCTGCTGGTCGTAGATCTGCTCGATGATGAGTTTCTCGCCTAGGGCGTCCCATGCCAAGAAGGCCCAACCCGAACCTTGGATGCCCAGTGCGGTGGCCGAGAAGTGAGCCACGAAGGCGTCAAACGAGCCGAAGAACTCGTCGATTGCGGCCGCCAGCTCGCCGACCGGCTTGTCGCCGCCCTCTGGCGAGAGGTTGCGCCAGAAGACGCTGTGGTTTACGTGTCCGGCCAGGTGAAAGGCCAGGTCTTTCTGAAGCTTGTTGATGTTGGCGAAGTCGTTCTTTTCGCGAGCCTCTGCCATCTGGTCGAGGGCTGCGTTGGCACCGTTGACGTATGCCAGGTGGTGCTTGTCGTGGTGCAGTTCCATGATCTTGCCCGAGATGTGCGGTGCGAGTGATCCGTAGTCGTAGGTGAGGTCTGGAAGTACGTACTTGCCCATTTTTAGCTCCTTGTTTCTGGCGGTTATTTGACTCTAGTCGCGAGTCGAAGTGGATTATTCCTCGTCGTCCGGGATGAACGCGTCGGTGGCCGGGATGCCCAATTCCTCGGCCTTTTTGTCGGCCATGGCTAGCAGGCGGCGGATGCGGCCGGCGATCGCATCCTTGGTCATCGGCGGGTCAGAGAGATGACCGAGCTCGTCGAGGCTGGCCTGCTTGTGCTGCAGACGCAACTGGCCCGCATACTGCAGGTGCTCTGGAATGTCATCGCCGAGAATCTCGAGCGCGCGAGCGACTCGAGCACCGGCGGCGACGGCCGCCTGGGCTGAGCGGCGCAGGTTCGCATCGTCGAAGTTGGCTAGTCGGTTCGCGGTGGCGCGCACCTCGCGGCGCAGGCGCATTTCTTCCCAGCGCAGCACCTGCGAGTGTGCGCCAATCTGGGTGAGCATCGCGGCGATTGCCTCGCCCTCGCGAATAACAACGCGATGCACGCCGCGAACCTCGCGCGCCTTGGCCGAGACGCCGAGCCTGCGGGCCACACCAACCAGGGCCATGGCGGCCTCGTTGCCGGGTGCAGTGATCTCGAGAGCCGCGCTGCGACCGGGGTCGGTCAGCGAGCCGTGAGCCAAAAAGGCCCCGCGCCAGACTGCCTTGGCTTCGTCTAGCGAGCCAGAAACGAGGATGGCGGGTAGGCCGCGAACCGGGCGTCCACGGGTGTCGAGCAGGCCGGTCTGGCGAGCAAGAACCTCGCCCTGCTTGAGCACGCGCACGTGATAGGCAGAGTGCTTGCGGATGCCGCTAGGCGAAATCACCGCGATCTCGCTCTCGACGTTGAAAACCTCAGCGAGATCCTTGCGAACGCGCTTGGCTACCTGAGCGGTGTCGACCTCGACCTCGACGACCACTTGCCCGCCAACGATGTGCAGCGCCCCGCAGAAACGCAGGATGGTCGCCAGTTCGGCGACTCGCACCGAGCTCTTGGCTATCTCTATGCGGGCTAGTTCGTCTTTAACGTCGGCGGTAAGAGCCAATGTCATTCCTTTCCGAGGTCTCGGTGCTTGACGCTCACCGAAATGTCTAGTGCGGCCCGTTCTAGCTCGGCCGCGATTCTCTTTGCCACTGCAACCGAGCGGTGCTTGCCGCCCGTGCAACCGATGGCGATGGTCGCGTAACGCTTGTTTTCTGTGAGGTATCCGCGCAGCACGGGAATCAGCGCGGCCACGTAGTTTTTGACGAACTCCTCGGCGCCGGGCTGCGAGAGCACGTAGTCGGCGACAGGCTGGTCTTCGCCGTTGAATGGGCGAAGCGACTCGTTCCAGAAAGGGTTTGGCAAGAAGCGCATGTCTGCGACGTGATCGGCGTCGGATGGCAGGCCGTACTTGAATCCGAACGACATCACGTTTACCCGAAGCTTGCTCACGTGAGCAAGAGAGAACTCGTCTGCGATGCGGTTCGAGAGCTGGTGCACGTTTAGTTCGCTGGTGTCGAGAATCATGTCTGCCGAGTCACGCAGGTTGGCGAGGGCCAGGCGTTCGGCGTGAATGCCATCGAGGATCGTGCCATTGCCCTGCAGCGGGTGGGGGCGACGAACGTTCTCGAATCGCTTTACAAGTGGGCCATCCTGGGCATCCAAGAATAGGAGCCTCTGATTGGCAACCCTGCCGCGCAGCGCGATCAGGCTGTCGTGCAGCTGGGCAAAGAACTCGCCACCGCGCACGTCAATGATCACGGCGAGCTTAGGCAGCGGGCTGGTGGCCATGGTGAACAGGTCTGCGATGGGGCCGAGCATCTGCGGCGGAAGGTTGTCGACGACATACCAGCCCAGGTCTTCGAGGGCATTGCCAACGGTTGAGCGACCAGCACCAGACATGCCCGTGACGACAAGCAGCTCGTGCTTTTGGTCGACGGTCATCGGCGCTCCTGTTTTTGTGGGTCAACCTACTTTAACTAATCGCGACACGCCGAAGAGCCGATTTATTGAGTTCGTAACATTCGCTTTAGATTGCGTCGATTATTTGGTTGGCGAGAATAGGCCCGATTCCGGCGACCTGGGCGATTTCGTCGGCAGATGCGAGCTTGAGTCGCTTGACCGAACCGAAGTGCCGCAGCAGCGCAGCCACTCGCTTTTCGCCCAATCCGGGTACCTCTTGAAGCTTGCTCGCAACGCTTTTGTTGCGGGTCTTGCGCTGATAACTGATGGCAAATCGGTGGGCCTCGTCGCGAATGCGTTGCAGCAGAAACAGTTCGTCGGTTGCGCGACCGAAGATGACCGGGTAGTCCTCGCCCGGCTTCCAGATCTCTTCGAGGCGCTTGGCGATGCCGGCAACCGCGATGTCGTCAATGCCGGAGTCACGCAGCGCTCGGGCCGCGGCGTTCACCTGTGGCTGGCCGCCGTCGATCAGCAGCAGGCCGGGCCGATAAGAGAACTTCTGAAGCGACTCCCCCACCTCGTCGTCGGAAACCCCGGGCTCCTTAAGATATTTCAGGCGCCTCATCAAAACCTGATAGATCGAGTCGGTGTCATCGGTTGTCGATTCGATCGAGAATCGTCGGTAGTGGTCTTTCTTTGGTAGGCCGTCTTCGAAGACCACCATGGATGCGACCACGCCGGTGCCGGCCAGATGCGAAACGTCGAAGCACTCGATGCGAAGTGGCGCGTTTTCGAGCGCCAGGTTGCGCTGGATGCCGGCCAGCGCGTCGGCGCGCGCGGTGAAGTCTGAGCTGCGTCTGGTCTTATAGACCGAAAGCGCGTGCTTGGCGTTGGTGAGCGCTGTCGCAGCTAGGGCGGCCTTGTCGCCGCGCTGCGGAATTCTCAGGTCGACTTTTGCTCCGCGCACCTGCGTGAGCCACTGGCCGAGCGCATCCGCGTCTTCGGGCAGCTCGGGCACCAGCACCTCGCGCGCCGGCAGGTTTGGTTCGGCATTCTCGATCGAGCCATAGACGTTCTGAAGCAGGTATTCGACGAGTTCGCCGTCGCTGCGCTCGAGCTCCTTGTCGACCACCCATCCTTGAACGCCGCGGATGCGGCCGCCGCGCACCTTGAACAGCGAGACCGCCGCCACCAGCTCGTCTTGCGCTATGCCGAATAGGTCAGCGTCGGTCTGGTCGCTGAACACCACGGTTGACTTCTCGAGCACCGTCTCGAGCGCCTCGACGTCGTCGCGCAGGCTCGCAGCGAGCTCGTACTGCTGCTGCTCGGATGCCTCAAACATGCGATTGCGTAGGTCGGCGACAACCTTGGTGTCGTTGCCAGACATGAAGTCGACGAAGTCTTTGGCCACGGACTTGTGCTCGGTCGATGTGACTCGATCGATGCACGGCGCGGCGCACTTGCCGATATCGCCGAGCAGGCACGCTCGCTTCGCGCTCTTGGCCCGCTGGTAGACACCGGTGCTGCACGAGCGAACCGGGTACACCTTGAGCAGCGCATCTAGGGTCTCGCGCACCGCCCAGGCCTGAGTGTATGGGCCGAAGTAGCGCACGCCTTTGAGCTCGCGATTGCGGGTGATGAAGGCGCGCGGCACGGCATCGCCCATCGAGACGGCGAGGTAGGGGTATGACTTGTCATCCTTGAAGACGACGTTGAAGGGCGGGTCGTACTGCTTGATCCAGGTGAACTCGAGCTGCAGGGCCTCGAACTCGGTCTTGACGATCGTCCACTGCACGTCTATGGCGCTGGTGACCATTCGGCGCGTGCGCTCGTGCAGGCTCTCGAGCGGGCCAAAGTAGTTGCTCAGACGGGCGCGCAGGTTCTTTGCCTTGCCAACGTAGAGCACCCGGCCAGACGCATCGAGCCAGCGATAAACGCCTGGGTCGGTTGGAATCTCGCCGGTCTTTGGTCGCCAGCTCAGGGCATCGGCCATGGTGCTCCCCTAGCCCAGAATCTCTTTCAAGAATGCGCCGGTGAACGACTTCGAGTTCTTGGCAACCTGCTCTGGTGTTCCCGTGGCAACGATCTCGCCGCCGCGCGAACCGCCCTCGGGGCCGAGGTCAATGACCCAGTCGGCGTTCTTGATCACGTCGAGGTTGTGCTCGATGACGATCACGGTGTTACCCTTCTCGACCAACCCGTTGAGCACGATGAGCAGCTTGCGAACATCCTCGAAATGCAGGCCGGTGGTCGGCTCGTCGAGCACATAGATGCTGCGGCCGTATGAGCGTCGCTGAAGTTCGGTGGCCAGCTTGACGCGCTGGGCCTCGCCGCCTGAGAGCGTTGTTGCGCTCTGCCCAAGCTGCACGTAGCCGAGGCCAACCTCGACCAGGGTCTCGAGGTAGCGCGCAATCGAGGTAATCGGCGCGAAGAACTCTGCCGCCTCACTGATTGGCATCGACAGAACCTCGCTGATGTTCTTGCCCTTGTAGCGCACCTGCAACGTCTCGCGGTTGTAGCGAGCCCCGTGGCAAACCTCGCAGTCAACGTAGACGTCTGGCAAGAAGTTCATCTCGATCTTGAGCGTGCCGTCGCCGCTGCATGCCTCGCATCGGCCCCCCTTGACGTTGAACGAGAAGCGACCCTGCTGATAGCCGCGGGCCTTCGACTCCTGGGTTTCGGCGAAGAGCTTGCGAATGTGGTCGAAGACGCCTGTGTAGGTCGCCGGGTTCGAACGCGGGGTTCGGCCAATCGGTGCCTGGTCGACGTGTACGACCTTGTCGAGCTGCTCGAGGCCTTCTACTCGGATGTGCCTGCCGGGCACTCCCTTTGCGCCGTTGAGCGCGTTTGCGAGCACCTCGTAGAGCACGTCGTTGACCAGCGATGACTTGCCAGAGCCCGAGACGCCGGTGACGGCGGTCAGTGTGCCGAGCGGAAACTCGACGGTGACATCCTTGAGGTTGTTCTCTTTGGCGCCGACGACCTTGAGCTTGCGGTCGGGGTCGAGCGGGCGGCGCTTGGTCGGGGTGGCAATCGACTCGCGGCCGGCCAAGAAGGCTCCCGTGATTGAGCGTTCGTTCTTGAGCAACTTCTCGTATGGGCCGCTGTGCACGACCTCGCCGCCGTGGATTCCGGCGCCTGGGCCGATGTCGACTACCCAGTCGGAAGCCTTGATGGTGTCTTCGTCGTGCTCGACCACCAGCAGGGTGTTACCGAGGTCGCGCAGCTTGATCAGGGTGTCGATGAGACGGCGGTTGTCACGCTGGTGGAGGCCGATCGACGGCTCATCCAAGACGTAGAGAACACCGGTCAGGCCCGAGCCAATCTGGGTGGCCAGGCGGATGCGCTGTGCCTCGCCGCCAGAGAGCGTACCCGCGGCGCGACCTAGGCTCAGGTAGTCGAGGCCAACCGCGAGCAAGAAGTCGAGGCGGGCTCGAATTTCGCGCAACACCTGAGCAGCGATCTTGACGTCGCGGTCGTCGAGGGTCAGCTGATTGAAGAACTCCATGGTCTCGCCGAGGCTCATCTCGGCTACGTCGGCGATCGATGCCTGGGCAACCTTCACGGCCAGCACCTCTGGCTTTAGGCGCGCTCCGTTGCATGCCGGGCAGGGAACCTCTCGCAGGTATGACGCCCACTTGGCACGTCCGTAGTCGTTTTCGGACTCGTGGAATTTGCGCTCGACGTAAGCAAGCACGCCCTCGAAGCCGGTGCTGTAGCGCAGCTCGCGGCCATACTTGTTCTTCCACTTGACCTTCACGTCAAAGTTGTTGCCGTGCAGAATCGCCTCTTGAACGTCTTCGTGCAGCTGGCCCCACGGGGTCTTGAGGCTGAACTCGAGCTCGCTCGCGAGCCCGTCGAGCATGCGCGTGTAATACGGGTAAAGGCCTTTGCCGACGGTTGACCAAGGCAGGATGGCGCCATCCTGGATGCTTGCGTCTGGGTCGCCGATCACCAGGTCGGCATCAACCGCCATCTTGATGCCTAGACCCGAACAGGTCTGGCACGCGCCGAACGGTGCGTTAAACGAGAAGGTGCGCGGCTCGATCTCGGTGAGAGTCAACGGATGCTCGTTAGGGCACGACATCTTCTCGCTGAACGAGCGCGTGGTCTTCTCGTCAACAAGGTCGAGAATCAGTCGGCCACCGGCCAACTTGAGAGCGGTTTCGACCGAGTCGGCCAACCTATCGATGATGTCGGGCTTGTTCACCAGGCGGTCGATGACCACCGAGATGTCGTGTTTGAAGGTCTTCTTGAGCGGCCCGGCTTCAGCAAGCTGCAAGACCTCCCCGTCGACCACGGCACGCGCGTATCCCTGAGTGATGAGGTCGCGAAACAGGTCGACGAACTCGCCCTTCTTTTGGTCAACGATAGGCGCAAGAATCTGAAAACGGGTGCCCTCTGGCAGCTCGAGAATCTGGTCGACGATTTGCTGCGGAGTCTGCTTGATGATTCGCTCGCCGCACTCGTGACAGTGCGGAACACCGATGCGCGCCCAGAGCAGGCGCAGGTAGTCGTGAATCTCGGTGATTGTGCCAACCGTGGAGCGCGGGTTGCGGTTGGTCGACTTCTGGTCGATCGAAACCGCCGGGCTCAGGCCCTCGATGAAGTCGACGTCTGGGCGGTCGACCTGGCCCAAGAACTGGCGGGCGTATGCCGAAAGCGACTCGACGTAGCGGCGCTGGCCCTCGGCAAAGATGGTGTCAAAAGCCAGGGATGACTTGCCCGATCCGGAGAGTCCCGTGAACACCACCATCGAGTCGCGAGGGATCTCGATGTTCAGGTTCTTCAGGTTGTGAACGCGCGCACCCTTGACGGTGAGTTTGTTTGAGTGGTTGATCGGACTAATCGGCACCAAGTCAGTTTAACTGCCTAGGCGTGGCCTGCCTTTTCAATCTGGCGCAGTTCGTACTTGAGTTCAGAGATCTCGTCGCGCAGGCGGGCGGCGAGCTCGAATTTGAGCTCCTTGGCCGCTTCTTTCATCTGCTCGTCGAGGTCGACGACGATGGCCAGAATCTCGTTGTAGGCCATGCCACCGATGCCCTTGCGCGGCTTGAGCGGCACCGACTGCTTGCGGTCGCGAGAGCCATTCTTAGCCGCCTGCTCGAGCAGTTGCGCGGTGTCTTGCTCCTCGCGCAGGATGTCGTCGGTGATGTCGGCGATCTTCTTTCGAAGCGGCTGCGGGTCTACCCCGCGCTCGAGGTTGTAGGCCACCTGTTTGGCGCGGCGACGGTCGGTCTCCTCGATTGCCTGAGCCATGGCGTCTGTGACGCGGTCGGCATACATGTGCACCTCGCCAGAGACGTTTCGAGCGGCACGTCCGATGGTCTGAATCAGCGAGGTTGCCGAACGCAGGAATCCCTGCTTGTCGGCGTCGAGAATCGCTACGAGCGAGACCTCCGGCAGGTCGAGACCCTCGCGCAACAGGTTGATGCCAATCAGCACGTCAAACACGCCGCTGCGCAGCTCGCGCAGAAGCTCGACACGACGCAGGGTGTCGACATCCGAGTGAAGGTAGCGCACTCGCACGCCCGCCTCGGTGAGGTAGTCGGTGAGCTCCTCAGACATCTTTTTGGTGAGTGTGGTGACGAGCACGCGCTCATCCTTGGCGGCACGCACACGAATCTCTTCGAGCAGGTCGTCGATCTGGCCCTCAATCGGCTTGATCACAATCTTGGGGTCAATCAGGCCGGTCGGGCGAATGATCTGCTCGACCACGCCGTCGGTGATGCCCATCTCGTACTTGCCCGGCGTTGCCGAAAGATAGATCGTCTGACCGACTCGCTCCTGAAACTCTGCCCACTTGAGCGGTCGGTTGTCGAGCGCCGATGGCAGACGAAAGCCGTGCTCGACCAGGGTGCGTTTGCGGCTCGAATCGCCCTCGAACATCGCCCCGATCTGAGGCACAGTGACGTGCGACTCGTCGATCACGGTGATGAAGTCATCCGGAAAATAGTCGAGCAAACAGGATGGCGGGGTGCCCGGCGCTCGCCCGTCGATGTGCGAAGAGTAGTTTTCGATGCCCGAGCAGAAGCCGATCTCTTTGATCATCTCGAGGTCGAAGGTGGTGCGCATCTTGAGCCGCTGGGCCTCAAGCAGCTTGCCCTGTTGCTCGAGCTCCTTGACCCGCGCGACCATTTCTTCTTCGATGGCCTCCATCGCACGGCCCATCTGCTCGACGGGTGCCACGTAATAAGAAGCGGGAAAGATTGCGACGGCATCCTCTTTTTTGAGCACCTCGCCGGTGAGCGGGTCGAGCGAATACAGGCCCTCGATCTCGTCGCCGAAGAACTCGATGCGCGTCGCCATCTCGTCATAGACGGGGATGATCTCGATCGTGTCGCCGCGAACGCGAAAATTTCCGCGCGAAAAATCGATGTCGTTGCGCTTGTATTGCAGATCGACGAACTTGCGAATCAGGTCATTGCGATCGAGTCGGTCGCCAACCTGGAGGGCAACCGACTGGTTTAGGTATTCGGCTGGCGCGCCAAGGCCATAGATGCACGAAACTGTTGAGACGACCACCACGTCACGGCGGCTCAGCAGGCTCATGGTGGCCTTGTAGCGCATGCGCTCGACCTCCTCGTTTATCGAGGAGTCCTTTTCGATGAACGTATCGGTCTGCGGCACGTATGCCTCTGGCTGGTAGTAGTCGTAGTAAGACACGAAGTACTCAACGGCGTTATTTGGCAGCAGCTCTCGAAACTCGTTGACCAGCTGTGCGGCGAGGGTCTTGTTGTGCGCGAGCACCAGGGTCGGGCGCTGAACGGCCTCGATCAGCCAGGCCGTGGTTGCCGACTTGCCCGTTCCCGTCGCACCGAGCAGCACGATGTCTCGCTCGCCGTTGTTGATGCGCTTGGCAAGCTCGGCGATTGCGGCCGGCTGGTCGCCGCTCGGCGTGTAGTCGCTGATCACCTGAAACGGCGCAAAAGACCTTGTGTCCTCCACTACTCGCCCGCCCCGCCCTGAGCCGCGGCGCCGGCCTTTGCGGCAGCCTGCTGCTCGATGCGCTGCCATAACTGGGATGCGTCGTGCAGCAGCAAGTCTTTGGCCTGGTTCGAGTTGAGAATTACGTCGGCGCGATTGGCTCGCTGCGCCGGCGATGCCTGCGCGCGAATGCGAGCGATCGCGGCCTCGCGAGTCATGCCGCGGTGCTTGACCATGCGTTCGATTTGATCGCCCTCGGGGGCTTCGACCGTGACAACGAAATCGAACGAGTGGTCTACGTTTGCCTCGACCAGCAGCGGCACGACGTATACGGCGATCGCGTCGTTTGGCAAGGCGGCCAGGCGCGCGCGGGTCTCGGCCTGAACGGCCGGGTGAACGATGGCCTCGAGGCGCTTGCGGGAATCCTCGTCTTCGAACACGATCGCGGCCAGCCGGTCGCGGCGCAGCGCACCGGAGTCATCGAGCAGACTCTCACCCCACTCGCCCACTATCGCGGCCAGAGCCGGAGTGCCGGGGGCAACCACCTCGCGCGCAAGTTCATCTGCGTCGATGATGGACGCACCAAGGTCGGCCCAGCGCTCTGCGACGCTGCTTTTGCCGGCGGCGATGCCACCCGTGAGTCCGACCAAATACATGGCTTAAGCCTAACTTCGAAAGTTAAAGCAAATCGGGGCCAGACGGTGTCTGACCCCGATTGATGCTTCTTGCGAAGGATTACTCCTTGGCTGCCAACTTGTCGCGCAGTGCGGCGAGCGACTCGTCTGCTGCCAGGGTGCCGGCCTTGGCCTCGCCCGCCGAAGAGGTGCTGATGGTCGACTCTTCTGCCTTCGAACCGGTCTCTGGCAACTTGGCCTCTGCCTCGTTTGCTGCCTTGACCTGACGCTTGTGCTCTTCCCAACGGGCGTGAGCCTCTGCGTACTCCTTCTCCCACTTGGCGCGAGCCTCTTCGAAGCCGGCCTTCCACTCGTTGGTGGTTGGGTCGAAGCCCTCAGGGTACTTGTAGTTACCCTTCTCGTCGTAGTCAGCTGCCATGCCGTAGAGGGCTGGGTTGAACTCGGTGCCCTCTGGGTCGACTTCTTCGTTAGCCTGCTTCAGCGAGAGCGAGATGCGGCGACGGTCGAGGTCGATGTCGATGACCTTGACGAAGACATCCTGGTTGACCGAAACGACCTGCTCGGCCAGTTCGATGTGCTTGCCCGAGAGCTCGCTGATGTGCACGAGGCCTTCGATGCCGTCTGCGACGCGAACGAACGCGCCGAAAGGAACCAGCTTGGTGACCTTGCCAGGTGCGTACTGACCGATCGCGTGCGAGCGGGCGAACACCTGCCATGGGTCTTCCTGGGTGGCCTTGAGCGAGAGCGAAACGCGCTCGCGGTCTTGGTCAACCTCGAGAACCTCAACGGTGACTTCCTGGCCGATTTCGACGACCTCGGATGCGTGCTCGATGTGCTTCCACGAGAGCTCAGAAACGTGGACGAGACCGTCAACGCCACCGAGGTCGATGAATGCACCGAAGTTTACGATCGACGAAACAACACCGGTGCGGATCTGGCCCTTGGCTAGGTCTGCGAGGAAGGTGCTGCGGTTTGCCGACTGCGACTCTTCGAGCAGAGCGCGACGCGAAAGCACAACGTTGTTGCGGTTCTTGTCGAGCTCGAGAATCTTGGCTTCGACCTTTTGGCCGAGGTATGGGCCGAGGTCGCGAACGCGGCGAAGCTCGATGAGCGACGCAGGAAGGAAGCCACGGAGGCCGATGTCAACGATGAGTCCACCCTTGACAACTTCGATAACAACACCGGTAACGGTGCCGTCGGCCTCTTTGACCTTCTCGACGTCGCCCCAGGCGCGTTCGTACTGTGCGCGCTTCTTGGAGAGGATTAGGCGGCCTTCTTTGTCTTCCTTCTGAAGAACGAGGGCCTCGATGGTGTCGCCGACTGCAACGATCTCTGATGGATCTGCGTCGTGGCGAATCGAGAGTTCACGCGAAGGGATAACACCTTCGGTCTTGTAACCGACGTCGAGCAGAACCTCGTCGCGGTCGATCTTTACAACGATGCCCTCGATGAGGTCGCCGTCGTTGAAGAACTTAAGGGTTGCTTCTACCGCTGCCAAGAATTCTTCGGCGGTGCCGATGTCGTTGACTGCGACCTGCTTGGCGGTCTTTGCGGTGTTGGTGGTAGTAGAGATGATTACTCCAGTAATGGTTTTACTCAGGTCGCAAAGCAACCACACGGTTTGAACCATGGGCTTCTCCGCGACAGCGGATAGGTGTTGTGCCCGAAAAGGCACCGTTCTAGCCTACTCGCTTTTAGCGGCGCTAACAATGTTCAACAGGCGCTGAATTAGCTCTCGTTCGTCTGGCCCAGAAACCTCGATCGACACCCGCTCGCCGGCCTTTAAGCCCAGTGACAAAATCGCCAGGATGCTGTCGCCGCGCACGGCCTCTTGGCCTGGTCTCGAGATCTTCACGGTGTGTCCTTCGGCGGATGCCTGACGCACGAAGTCCGCAACCGGGCGGGCGTGCAGGCCATCTTTGTTTGCGATGGATGCGATCTCTCGAATCACTAGTGCGCCGCCGCATCCCAGGTTTCGCCGATGCCGATCTGCACCTCGAGGGGCACAGAGAGCTTGACGACGTTAGACATCGCCTCGGTCACCAGTTGGGTTAGCTGATCTAGCTCGCCAGCGGCCACTTCGAACACGAGTTCGTCGTGCACTTGCAGTAGCATGCGCGACTTGAGCTTGGCCGCCTTCATGGCCTTGTCTGCATTAATCATGGCGAGCTTCATGATGTCTGCCGCGGTTCCCTGCATTGGCGCGTTCAGCGCGGCTCGCCTTGCGTTCTCACGAAGCTGGAAAATCGGGCTGGTCAGGTCGTCAAACGGACGGCGGCGACCGAAGGCCGTGACCGTGTATCCCTGGCGCTTTGCCTCGTCAACCACGCTCGCCAAGTAGCGCTGCACTCCCCCGAAGCGATCGAAGTAGTCGACCATCAGCTGCTTTGCCTCGCCTTTGCTGATGCGCAGTTGTTTCGCGAGCCCGTATTCGCTAAGGCCATAGACCAGCCCGTATGACATGGCCTTGACCTTCGAACGCATGGCCGAGGTGACCTCGCTCGGAGCCACGCCAAAGATACGGGCACCGACGAATCGGTGCAGGTCCTCGCCCGTGTTGAAAGCTTCGATCAGGCCCTCGTCCTCAGAGAGGTGCGCCATGATGCGCATTTCGATCTGCGAATAATCGGCGGTCAGCAGGGTCTCGAAGCCATCGCCAACCCGGAACGCGTCACGAATCAGTCGACCGCGCTCGCTCTTGATCGGAATGTTCTGCAGGTTGGGGTTTTCGCTCGAGAGGCGCCCGGTGCTGGTGCCGGTTTGCACGTATGACGTGTGGATCCGACCATCCTCGCCAATCGACTTCAGCAGAATCTCGACCATCTGGCGCATCTTGGTGACCTCGCGGTGGGCCAAAAGCTTCTCGAGAAACGGATGCTCGGTCTGTTCGAACAGCTCGTTTAGGGCGGCGGCGTTGGTCGAGAAGCCGGTCTTGACCGACTTGGTGCCCTTCATGCCTAGCTCTTCGAACAGCACGGTCTGCAGCTGCTTCGGCGATGCGAGGTTAATCTCGTGGCCGATGATCGCGAATGCCTCTTGCTCGGCGGCCTTAACCTCGGCGCCGAGTTGCTCGAACATCGCCTCGAGCTTGGCGCTGTCGACCGTGACTCCGACCGACTCCATCTCGGCCAAGACCGTGCTCGACGGCAGTTCGATGTCTTCGTAAACGCTGGTTTGCCCCTGCTCTGCAACCTGGGCCGAGAGCTTCTTGCCCAGCTGCAGGGCGAGCCAAGCATTGAGGCTGGTTTCGCCCGAAGAGTCGCTCAGCAACTGGTTCGGGTCGCCGCGCTTGACCTCTAACCCGAGGTATTCGAGCGCTAGGTCGTCGAGGCCGTAACCCCTGCGCACGGGGTTCAAAAGATAGGCATAAAGCAGAGCGTCGTCGGTGCAGCCAACCAGGTTGGCCGAGTTCGCGATGAGCGACCGCTCGATGTTCTTTAGGTCGTAGGCGTAACGACGGTTTGTGCCCGCCGTTTGCAACATGGATGCGATCTCGGGCGGCAGTTTGCCGTTCAGCTCGAGCGTCAGGCGCTTGTGCTGGCTGGCAAGCGCAACTTGGGTGACGCCCCCAGCCTGGTCAAACTCGAAGGCAATGCCGACGCGCTCGTGCTCGTTGGCAAAGGCGATCAGATCCCCAGCGCTTGCCGTCGCATCCTCGGGCACTTCGATCTCTTCGAACGGGCTAGCCTCCGGCGCCGGCGCGGCTCCCGAATCTTCGCCTTCTTGCGGCGTCGACTCTCCTGTCGACGACTCTGCCTGAACGCCGCGCAACCGCAGTACTCGCTCGGTGAGGGTTCTAAAGTGCAGCTTGGCAAAAACCTCTTTGACCTTTTCGCCGTTAACCCCGCGAAGGCGAAGCTCTTCAAACTCGAGTCCCAGGTCAAGGTCGCGCACCAGATGGTTCAGCTGTCGGTTTCGAATCGCTAGCTCGCGGTGCTCACGCAAGCTCTCTCCGACCTTGCCGCCAATCTCGGAGTCGGCAGCCAGAATCTGATCGAGTCCGCCGTACTGCTGAATCCACTTGGCCGCGGTCTTTGGCCCAACGCCCGGAATACCTGGCAGGTTGTCGCTGGTCTCGCCCACCAACGCGGCGAGGTCTGGGTATTGAACGGCGTGGATGCCGTATTTCTCGACAACGGCTTCGTCGGTCATCCGAGCGAGGTTCATGACGCCCTTAACCGGGTAAAGAATCGTGGTGTTCTCAGAGATCAACTGAAAGGTGTCTCGGTCTCCCGAGACCAACAGCACGCGGTAGCCGGCGGCTGCGCCTTGATCGGCGAGGCTTGCCAGGAGGTCGTCGGCCTCGTAGTTTTCGCGCGTGATGGTGCGAATGTTCATGGCCGCGAGGGCCTCTTCGAGCAACTCGGTCTGGCCATTGAACTCTGGCGGAGTCTCGCCGCGGGTGCCCTTGTATTCGGGATAAATCTCGGTGCGAAACGAGAAGCGCGAGAGGTCGAAGGCAACCGCGAGGTGGGTGGGCTTTTCGTTGCCCAGAATGTTGAGCAGCATCGAGATGAAACCGTGCACCGCGTTGGTGTGCTGGCCAGACGGCATCTTGAAACCGTCTGGGCTAAGCGCGTAGAAGGCTCGAAAAGCCAGGGAATGCCCGTCAATGAGCAGCAGGGTAGGCTTTTGGCTATCGTTCACAAGGCAATGCTACTTGCCGTTGCGACTATGTTTCGGAGGCCAGGATGACTGAAGCGCCAATCACCAGCGAGGCCGCCGCCAAGCTTCTAAAGGAGCGTGGCCTGGGCGAACTTGCCGAGCGCATGGGAATCAAACTGCTCGAACTTTCGGCCGAGCGTGCGGTCGCGACCATGCCGGTCGAGGGCAATCGCCAGCCCCTCGGACTCGTGCACGGCGGGGCCTACGTGGTCTTGGCGGAATCGCTCGGATCGTTCGCGGCAACCGTTTGGGCATCGACCCTGGGCAAGGTCGCCGTTGGCATCGAGGTCAACGCATCGCACTCGCGTTCGGCCAAAGAGGGCCTGGTCACCGGAACCTGTACTTCGATTTCGCTTGGGAGAAGCCTGGCGACCCACGAGATTGCAATCACGGATGAAGCCGGGCGCCGCCTGAGCACCGTGCGCATCACTAACTTCTTGCGCGACCTCTAAAAGAGCACGCTTCAGCGCTACAAAGGAATGAACCTCTTCGGCTACTTTTCGCCGAGCTGTTCGATAACGGTCTGGGCGACCTCTTGCATGGTGAGTCGACGGTCCATCGAAGCCTTCTGAATCCAGCGGAAAGCCTCTGGCTCGCTGAGGTTCATCTTGGCGTTTAGGAGGCCCTTGGCTCGGTCGATTAGCTTGCGGGTTTCGAAGCGCTCCTGAAGGTCTTGAATCTCAGACTCGAGAGCCACGAACTGCTGGTGGCGGCTGATCGCGATCTCGACGGCAGGCAGCAGGTCGGTTGCGCTGAACGGCTTGACAACGTATGCCATGGCTCCAGCCTCGCTGGCCCGGTCGACGAGCTCCTTCTGCGAGAAGGCGGTGAGCAAGACAACGGGAATCTTGAGGGCCGAGATCTTCTCGGCCGCGGTGATGCCATCCATGACCGGCATCTTGATGTCCATTACGACCAGGTCGGGCTTGTGCTCGATGGCAGCGGCAACAGCCTGCTCGCCGTCGGCGACGTCTGCTACGACTTCAAAACCGAGTTCTCGCAGAGTCTCAACCACATCCATGCGGATTAGTGATTCGTCCTCAGCCACGACTACGCGGCGCACACCTTCGATAGACATGTCTCAACCTTAACCTCGTTAAGCGTTTTATGACAAATAGGTAACGAAGACCAACAAGGATGGCCCGTTTGCCGATTAGCCATCGGTCTGCGCGCTCGGCTAAACTTGTCGAGTTGTGTCGAGCCGAAGTGGCGAAATGGCAGACGCGGAGCACTCAAAATGCTTTGCTCGAAAGGGCGTGTGGGTTCGAGTCCCACCTTCGGCACAATAAAGAAAAGAGCGGATCCCATCTGGGACCCGCTCTTTTGCTTTAAGCGAATGCTTGCTGACTAGCCCAGCGAACCGACCTTGTGCACGCGAAGCGAGTTGGTCGAGCCCTGGATGCCAGGCGGGGTGCCGGCCACGACGACGACCTCGTCGCCGACCTGGCAAAGACCCTGAGCCAAGACCACGGCGTCAACTTGAGCCATCATCTGGTCGGTGTGCTTGACCTGGTCAACGAGGTAGGTCTTAGCGCCCCAAACGAGAGCCAGGCGACGCTGGGTCTCTGGGTTTGGGGTGAAGGCCAAGATGGGCACGCTGCTGCGCAGGCGAGCGACACGGCGAAGTGAGTCGCCCGACTCGGTGAAGACGCAGACGAACTTTGAGCCGAGCAGCTCGGCGATCTCTACGGCAGCAAGCGAAACCGCACCGGCGTGAGTGTGTGGACGGGTGCCCAGTGGCGGAATGCGGTCGAGGCCGTTGTCTTCGGTCGACTCGATAATTCGAGCCATGACCGAAACCACGTCAACCGGGAACTCGCCAACCGAGGTCTCGCCCGAAAGCATGAGCGCATCGGCGCCATCCAAGACTGCGTTGGCAACGTCGCTGGCCTCGGCGCGGGTTGGGCGCGATGCGGTGATCATGGTCTCGAGCATCTGGGTGGCCACGATGACAGGCTTTGCCCAGCGGCGAGCGAGTTCGATGGCACGCTTCTGAACCAGAGGAACCTGCTCGAGTGGCAGCTCGACACCCAGGTCACCGCGGGCAACCATGATGCCGTCGAATGCGTCGATGATCTCTTCGAGGGCGGCAACGGCCTGTGGCTTCTCGATCTTGGCGATGACCGGCAAGAACTTGCCCTCTTCGCGCATGATCTCGTGAACTCGGACGATGTCGGATGCATTGCGAACGAACGAGAGAGCGATCATGTCGACGCCGAGCTTGATGCCCCAGCGAAGGTCATCCTCGTCTTTTTCAGACAGCGCAGGAACGTTCACTGCGACGCCCGGGAGGTTGATGCCCTTGTTGTTCGAGACAGGGCCAGGAACCTCGACCACGGTGGTCACGGTGGTGTCGCTGACCTCGGTGGCCTTGAGAGTTACCTTGCCGTCGTCGATGAGCAGCAGGTCGCCGACCTTGACGTCGCCTGGCAGACCCTTGAAGGTGGTGCCACAGACGTTGACGTCACCGAGGATGTCTTCGATGGTGATCTTGAAGGTCGCGCCCTTTTCGAGCATGACTGGGCCGTCGGCGAACTTGCCGAGGCGAATCTTTGGACCCTGAAGGTCGACGAAGACGCCGATGTTCTTGCCCGAGTCGGCAGCGGCCTTGCGAACCGTGCGGTAGATCTCTTCGTGAACCTCGTATGAGCCGTGGCTCAGGTTCATGCGGGCGATGTCAACGCCTGCGTCGATGATTTCTCGGAGCTTCTCGTAGCTCGAAACTGCTGGTCCGAGTGTTGCGACGATTTTCGCGCGTCTCATGGTTTTCCTCTTCTGGTGGTTACCCTCGGTAACACTACCGAGGAGGCCTTTGGTAGTTGTTTTAGCTGTAAATCGAAATCGGCATGTCGGTGGTGCGAACTGGCGAAGGCAGGGTCGTCGAACCCTCTAGATAGGAGTCGATCGAAGCCGCAGCGGCGCGACCCTCGGCGATAGCCCAAACGATCAGGCTCTGGCCGCGACCGGCGTCTCCGGCGACGAACACGCCATCCTGGTTGGTTGCCCAGGATGCGTCGCGAACGACGTCGCCGCGACCCGAGAGCTCGATGTCTGCCTGCTCGGTGAGCTGCTCCCCCTCGACTCCAGTGAAGCCAAGAGCGAGAAGAACCAAATCTGCGGGGATAACGCGCTCGGTGCCGGCCTTAGGTAGGCGCTTGCCGTCGACGAACTCGGTCTCTGCGACCTTGACGCCAGTGACCTTGCCGTTCTCGCCGACAAACTCGACTGTGCTAGCGAGGTACTTTCGCTCGCCGAACTCCTCGTGCGCGCTGGCAACCTCGAACAGGGTCGGAAAAGTCGGCCAAGGCTGGTCTGGGCGACGCTCTTCGCCTGGCTGCTTGCCGATCGCGAGTGTGGTCACGCTCAGGGCGCCCTGGCGGGTTGCGGTGCCGAGGCAGTCTGCGCCGGTGTCGCCACCGCCGAGAATCACGACGTGCTTGCCGTCGGCGACGATCTGGTCGGCAACTTCGGTGCACGAGACGACTCGGTTGGCCTGGGTTAGGTACTCCATGGCAAAGTGCACGCCGTCTAGTTCTCGGCCAGGAACCTTGATGTCGCGCGGCTTGGTGGCGCCGGTTGCGATGAGCACGGCGTCGTAGCGGCGTCGCAGTTCATCCCAGCTGATGTCGATGCCGATGGCCACGCCCGGACGGAAGCGAGTGCCCTCGGCCTCCATCTGCGCGATGCGGCGGTCGATGTGCTGTTTTTCCATCTTGAAGTCTGGGATGCCGTAGCGAAGCAGGCCGCCGATTTTGTCGTCGCGTTCGTAGACCGCAACGGTGTGGCCGGCGCGGGTGAGCTGCTGGGCGGCGGCCAAGCCCGCGGGGCCCGAACCAACCACGGCAACGGTCTTGCCCGTTAGGCGCTCTGGTGCGTGCGGCTGAACCCAGTCGTTGTCGAAGGCCTGGTCGATGATCGAGACTTCGATCTCTTTGATCGTGACGGCTGGCTGGTTGATGCCGAGCACGCAGGAGCTCTCGCAAGGCGCCGGGCAGAGACGGCCGGTAAACTCCGGAAAGTTGTTGGTCTTGTGCAGACGCTCGATAGCTCCGTGGCCATCGTTGCGCCAAGTGAGGTCGTTCCACTCGGGAATCAGGTTGCCGAGCGGGCAGCCCTGGTGGCAGAACGGCACGCCACAGTCCATGCATCGCCCGGCCTGCTGCTGAACGACACCCTGCTGACGGCGCTCATAGACTTCTTTCCAGTCCATGATGCGAACCGAAACCGGGCGGCGTGGCGCGGTCTCGCGCTCAGTGACCTTGAGGAATCCTCTTGGATCAGCCATTGGTGACCTCCAGAATCTGCTTCCAAACCACGTCGCCGTCTGGGTCTACTCCCTGGGCAACGGCGTTTTCTCGAATGCGCACGACGTTTGCGAAGTCGCGCGGCAGCACGCGGCTGAAGTTTGCGACCTCGGTGTCGAAGTTCCCGAGCAGGTTGGTCGCCAGCAGCGAACCGGTCTCGCTCGCGTGCAGGGTCAGCAGCTCCTTGAGTCGAGCAACGTCTGCCGCCTCGAGCTCGCCAACGTGAAGTTCTCCAGCCTGCAGGGCTTCGTGGTTGATCTTGTCGGCACGCAGTTTGTAAACGTAAGCGACACCACCAGACATGCCCGCTCCGAGGTTTCTGCCGGTGCGGCCAAGGATGACGGCAACGCCACCGGTCATGTATTCGAGCGCGTGGTCGCCAACGCCCTCAACTACAGCCGTCGCACCCGAGTTGCGAACCAAGAAGCGTTCGCCGGCGATTCCGCGAAGCAGAATCTTGCCCGAGGTAGCGCCGTAACCGATGACGTTTCCGGCGATGATGTTTTGCTCGGCCGGATAGATCGAGTCGCGGTCTGGGCGAACGACGATAGAACCGCCAGAGAGGCCCTTGCCGACGTAGTCGTTGGCGTCGCCCTCGAGGGTCAGCTTGATGCCGCGAGGCATAAATGCTCCGAACGACTGACCGGCGGCACCGCGCAGGTGCACGTCGATGGTGGCCTCTGGCAGAGCCTCGGCGCCAAAACGCTTGGTCAGCTCGTTGCCGAGCATGGTGCCAACCGCTTGGTCGACGTTGGTGATGGCAAGCTCGAGCTTGACCGCGGAGCCATCCTTGAGGGTTTGGGCTGCGCCGGCGATGAGCTTGTGGTCGAAGTGATTCTCGAGCTCGTGGTCTTGGTTGGTCTCGTGACGACGAGGCGAACCGGCCGGCACCGAAGGAGCGGCGAGAATCGGGCTCAGGTCGAGTCCGTCGGCCTTCCAGTGGCTGAGCGCACGGTTGACGTCGAGGAACTCGCTGTGTCCGATTGCGTCATCGAGGGTTCTAAACCCGAGGGCGGCGAGGTATTCGCGAACCTCTTCGGCTAGGAACTCGAAGAAGGTCTCGACGAACTCCGGCTTGCCGGTGAAGCGCTCGCGCAGAACAGGGTTCTGGGTGGCAACGCCGACAGGGCATGTGTCGAGGTGGCAGACGCGCATAAGGATGCAGCCAGAAACCACCAGTGGAGCGGTAGCGAAGCCGTATTCCTCGGCGCCGAGCAGGGCAGCAACGATAACGTCGCGACCGGTCTTCATCTGACCGTCGACCTGAACCGAGACGCGACCGCGCAGGTCGTTGAGCATCAGGGTCTGCTGGGTCTCGGCGAGGCCAAGCTCCCATGGGGTTCCCGCGTGCTTGAGCGAGTTCAGCGGGCTGGCGCCGGTTCCGCCATCGTGGCCAGAAACCAGGATGACGTCTGCCTTTGCCTTAGCCACTCCGGCGGCAACTGTGCCGATGCCAACCTGCGAAACGAGCTTGACGTGCACTCGAGCGGCACGGTTGGCTCGCTTGAGGTCAAAGATCAGCTGCTTGAGGTCTTCAATCGAATAGATGTCGTGGTGCGGCGGCGGCGAAATCAGGCCAACTCCAGCGGTTGCGTGACGAGTGCGCGCGATCCACGGGTAAACCTTGGTCGGTGGCAACTGGCCCCCCTCGCCCGGCTTAGCGCCCTGCGCCATCTTGATCTGGATGTCGTCTGCGTTGCTCAGGTACATCGAGGTGACACCGAAGCGACCCGATGCGACCTGCTTGATCGCGCTGCGACGAGTTGGGTCGAGCAGACGCTCGACGTCTTCGCCGCCCTCGCCGGTGTTCGACTTGCCGCCGAGGCGGTTCATCGCGATTGCCAAGGTCTCGTGGGCCTCCGGCGAAATCGAACCGTAAGACATCGCACCAGT
>CANGNR010000004.1 GCA_947455385.1 Microbacteriaceae bacterium | reverse complement strand
GTGCTGGGAGTGCGGCACGTCACCGGTGATGGAGCCAAGGGTCTACCCGGCGCGGCACTCGAGTTTGACCCTCAGTTGATTGTCACCTCGCCGGGCGTTCGGCCAGAGCACGACCTGTTGGTCTGGGCTGCCGAGCGCGCGATTCCTGTTTGGGTCGATATCGATCTGGCCTGGCGCCTGCGCGACAAGACCGAGCGAGTGGCCGAGTGGTTCTGCGTGACCGGCACCAACGGCAAGACCACCACGGCGCAACTCCTTGAGGCCATGCTCACCGCTGGCGGGCTGCGCGCCGCGGCGTGCGGCAATATCGGCACACCGATTCTCGACGTGCTGCGCGACCCGGTTGGCTTCGACGCGATCGTTGTCGAACTCTCTAGCTTTCAGCTGCACTACCTTGGCGAGATAGAGCCGCACTCGGCGGCGGTGCTCAACCTCGCCGAAGATCACCTCGACTGGCACGGTTCGATGGATGCCTACGCCGCCGCCAAGGGCAAGGTCTATCAAAACGTGAAGCACGCCTGTGTCTACAACGCCGCCGACATCGCGACCGAGCGCATGGTCGAAAACGCGGATGTGCGCGAGGGAGCCCGAGCCATCGGATTCACCGTTGGCGTGCCAGCGATTTCGATGGTGGGCTACGCCGAAGACGTGCTCTGCGACCGAGCCTTTTTGGAGAATCGCCAAAACGAGGCTCTCGAGCTAGCTCGGTTCGAAGACCTAACCGGCATCGGCGTGCTGACACCGCACCTTTTGGCAGACGTGGCGGCAGCCAGCGCGCTCGCGCGCGCTGCGGGCATCGAGCCAGATGCCATTCGCAATGCGCTCAAAAACTTCAGGCTCGATGCACACCGCATCGAGTTGGTCGCCGAGGTCAACGGCGTGACCTGGATCGACGACAGCAAGGCGACCAACCCGCATGCGGCTGCCGCGTCGCTCAACTCGTTCGACTCGGTGGTCTGGGTGGTCGGTGGCTTGCTCAAGGGCGTCGACATCACCCCTCTGGTTGAGAAGTACGCATCCAAGCTTCGTGCTGCCGTGGTGATTGGCGCCGATCGAGCACCCGTTCTGGCGGCCCTCGCAGCAGCCGCTCCGAACGTGCCGGTGACCGAAATATCCGTGGATGACAAGCTCGCCGTGATGCCAGCGGTAGTTGCCGCGGCGGCCGCATACGCACACGATGGAGACACGGTGCTGTTGGCCCCTTCTTCGGCATCGATGGACCAGTTCGCCGATTACGCTGACCGTGGCAACAAATTTGCCCAGGCAGTTCGAAATCACCGTGGCGAGGGGGTTCAGTAATGGCACGCAAGACTGTTGGCCGCCCAACTCGCCAGCCCAAGGCAGTTAAGGGTCGTTCAAAACGCAACGCCCGCGCGGCATCGTCGAATGTTATCGACCTCAAGTCGGTGCGCGAGTCGGCGAGCATTTTTGGCCGCAACTTCTTGCACCGCTTGCTCTCGGCACAATCGTTGACCTTTTATCAGCTCGCCGGAGTCGTGGTCTTCATGGCCAGTTTCGGCATCGTCATGGTGCTCTCAAGCTCATACATCGACTCGCTGCGGGCGAGCGACAACTCGTTTGCAATCTTTGAAAAACAGATTATCGCCGGAGTGCTTGGCCTTGTTGCCTTCGCACTTGTCTCGCTGGTGCCGGCATCCTCGTTCAGGCGCCGGGCGATTCCGATTTTGGCCGGTTCCATGCTCGTTCAGCTGGCTACCACGCTCACCCCTCTCGGTGTCTCTATCAACGGAAACAAGAACTGGATCAACGTTCTCGGCTTCACCGTGCAGCCATCCGAGTTTTTGAAGCTCGCCATGATCATCGCGATGGGCGCCTACCTAGAAGCCAGACAAAACGAGTTTTACGACCCCGTCGTTTGGTGGAAGTCACTAATCATCCCCGGGCTGGCGATCCTCGCGGTGTTCTCGGGTAAAGACCTCGGAACCGCGATCATCATGGCCGTCATCATGATCGTGATTCTTGCGCTTGCTGGGCTGCCTCGGCGAATCCTTTTCACCGTATTTAGCGTCGGCGCGGTGCTGTTCATCATCGCCCTCAACGTGTCGTCTTCGCGTATCGGCCGAATCATGGCTTGGATTAATCCAAGCGCGCCAGACCCAAACGACTACAACTGGCAGTCGCAGCACGGCATCTGGGCTCTTGCCGCCGGAGGCTTTGGCGGTGTTGGCCTGGGTAACTCGAAGCTCAAGTGGTCTTGGATTCCAGAGGCCGAGAACGACTTCATCTTTGCGATCATTGGCGAAGAGGAGGGCCTCATCGGCGCGGTTGCAGTGATCGCACTGTTCATTTTCATGGGATGGCTGTTCAAGCGCATCGCCGAGCGAACCGTCGACCTGTATTCGCGTTCTGTTGTCATCGGTGTTGGCATTTGGATTCTCGGTCAGGCAATGGTCAACATCGCAGTGGTCCTGAACCTGCTGCCGGTGCTTGGTGTGCCGCTACCGCTCATCTCGGCCGGTGGTTCATCGCTTGCGGCAAACCTTCTGGCAATCGGTGTCGTGCTCTCGATCGAGCGAGAAAACCAGGCTCGCGCCGACAACCCCGCGTTGTTTAGGGCTTCACGCAGCGGCTCGGCGCGACGCAAGCCCGTCGCGAGCAAGCGATGACCAACTACCTGCTTGCCGGCGGCGGAACAGCTGGGCACGTGAATCCGCTCTTGGCCCTAGCCGACAAGATTCGCCAGCACGAACCAGACGCCAAAATCTTTGCCCTCGGCACTCCGGAAGGCCTCGAAAACAGGCTGGTGCCAGAGCGCGGCTACGAGCTCCTGACTGTGCCAAAGCTTCCGTTGCCTCGCAAGCCATCGGCATACGCCCTGAAGTTTCCGTTCGCACTAAACGCCGCCGTGCGCAGCGTGCAGGCCATGATCAGGCAGCACAAAATTGACGTGGTCGTTGGCTTTGGCGGGTACGCCAGCGCGCCAGCGTATCTTGCGGCGAGTAGGTCAAAGGTTGCGCTCGTGATTCATGAGGCCAACGCCTTGCCCGGCTTCGCCAACCGTTTGGGCGCCCGGCGCGCGAGTGCGGTAGCCGTGGCTTTCTCGAACAACAAGCTTGCGTCGCCCGGCGGGGGCAAGCCCGCGCACACCGGCATGCCGCTGCGACCAGAGATCGAAGCCCTGCTCGCAGCGCCCAAAGACTCAACCGCTGCCGCTCACTTCGGCCTGAGCACCGATCAGCCCATCCTGTTGGTGACTGGCGGCTCGCTAGGTGCCAGAAGCATCAACAATGCCGTGGATGCCTCGAGAAACGTGCTGGTCGCGGCCGGCATCCAGGTCTTGCACATCGTGGGCGAAAAGTCTGAGCTGCCACTGCTCGACGAGCCGGGTTTCAAACGAATCGCATACTGCGATCGAATGGATCTGGCGATCGCCTGCGCCTCGTTTGCCCTCTCGCGCGCTGGCGCATCAACGGTCAGCGAATTTGCCGCGGTTGGGCTTCCTGCCGCCTATGTGCCTTATCCCGTGGGCAATGGCGAACAACGATTCAACGTCGAGTCGTTGGTGGCGGCCGGGGGAGGCATCCTGGTTGATGATAAAGACCTCAACGCCGAATGGATTTCATCGACGCTGGTTCCGCTGATTTCGAACCACCGTGCCCTTGCCGAGATGGCGAAGAAGGCCAAGTCGAATGGCATCGGCGATGCCTCCGAGCGACTGTATCGCTTGGTTCGTGGCGTGTTAGCAGAGCGCCAGTAGCCGCACGGCTTAATCTTCTTCAGAGCGCAATTCTCGACATCAGAGGGCAACAATGATCAAACCCGACTTCAGCCAACCGGTGCCTGCCGACCTAGGCACCGCGCACTTCGTTGGCATCGGCGGATCTGGGATGAGTGGCATCGCGCGAATTCTCATCGGCATGGGCCACAAGGTAACCGGCAGCGACCTGCGCGACACCTCGAACGTCGCTGCGTTGCGCGAACTGGGCGCCGAGATTCACATCGGGCACGCCGCCGAACACCTCGGAAACCCAGACACCGTTGTGGTGACCAGCGCCCTCTGGCCAACCAACCCCGAATACTTGCTCGCAAAGGAACGCGGCATTCCGGTGATTCACCGATCGCAGGCCCTCGCTTATCTGACCACCAAGCACCGTCTGGTTGCGGTTGCCGGCGCGCACGGCAAGACCACCAGCACGGGCATGGTGATTACCGCCCTGCTGAAGCTTGGCGTAAACCCGAGCTTCGTCAACGGCGGTGTGATTGCCGCGCTCAACTCGAGTTCTGCAGCCGGCACCGACGACCTTTTCGTAATCGAGGCCGACGAGTCTGACGGCTCGTTCTTGCACTACGACACCGCCGTCGCTCTGATCACCAACGTGGATCCCGACCACCTCGACCACTACGGCTCTCTTGAGGCCTTCGAGGGCGAATTCGTAAAGTTCGCCAGCGGCGCCAAAGAGTTCGTGGTGATCAGCTCGGATGACGCCGGGGCTGCACGCGTGGCCGATCGCCTCGACGGCAAGAAGGTCATTCGATTCGGTCGCGGAACAGAGGCCGATGTTCGCCTGGTCAGCATCGACGCCAGCGGCCCACGGGTGAGTTTTTCGGTGCAGTTCGCCGGTCAAACCCTTAGCGCAGAACTTTCGATTCCGGGGGAGCACAACGCGATCAACGCAGCGGGCGCCCTCGGCGTACTCGTTGGCCTCGGGCATGATGCGGCCGAGTCACTAGCCGCCATCGCCACCTTCGGCGGCACCGAGCGCCGCTTCGAGCTGCACGGAGAGCGCCGCGGCGTGAGCGTGTTCGATGACTTTGCGCACCACCCAACCGAAGTGGCGGCGGCGCTCAAGGCCGCGCGTGCGGTGGTTGGCAGCGGTCGCCTCATCACCGTGTTTCAGCCTCACCTCTACAGTCGCACCCGCATGATGCACGACTGGTTTGCGCGCGAACTAGAGCAGGGGAGCGACGAGACCGTGGTCCTCGACATCTACGCGGCTCGCGAAGATCCTGAGCCCGGCGTCACCGGTCAGCTGGTGAGCGACTCATTCGAAGACGCCTCGCACGTTCACTACGTTCCAAACTGGGATGACGCCCCAGCCGTGGCCGCCAAACTTGCTCGCGAGGGCGACTTCATCATCACCATGGGTTGCGGCGACGTCTATCGCATGGTGCCAGCACTGCTCGAGGCCCTTGGTCCGGCGGAGGCCAAGTAGTGAAGAGACCAGACGGACGCCTGGCGAAGAACACCCTTCGCCCCGCGCGAAAGATCGAGCGCCAGGTGAAACCTTCCGAGCCAGTGAAGACCGCGAGACCAGCCGCACCCGCAGAGCCTGCCAAGGTCATCAAGCCCACCAAGGTGCCAAAGGCAGCCAAGGCGCCAAAGGTAGCAAAGGCACCGAAGCCTGTCAGGGCAACCAAACCCGGCAAGGCCAGTGTGCTCTCAGACGCCGTTGCCGTGCGCAAGGCCGACCGCGCCGCGGCCAGGCAGCGGCGCCGCGAGGCAAGACGCTTCACCTCAACCGTGCGCCAGCGCCGCTGGTTTGCTGGCCTGACCATCGGCGTGGTCGCGTTGCTCGGCTCAACGATCTTGATCGCAACCTATTCGCCTTTGCTCGCCGTGCAACGCATCGTCGTTTCTGGCACCGACCGAATCCCCAAGACAGCCATCCAGAAGGCACTCAAGGGCGAGCTCAACAAACCTCTGCCGCAGGTCTCGAGCGATGAGATCTCTAACCTGCTCAAGCCGTTTCGGCTGATTCAGTCTTTCGCCGTAGTTTCGATTCCGCCGCACACCCTCGAGGTGCGCATCGTCGAGCGTCAACCGATCGCCATCGTCAAGATTGGCGGCAACAGCTACCTGTATGACCCGGCTGGCATCCAGTTGGGCAAGGCAAACAATCTTTTGGCTTATCCGACCATCGTGATTCAGGGAAATCCGAGCGACAGCGCTAACTTCAGCGAGGCCATCGACGTGCTCATGGCTCTGCCGACGACGCTTCTGCCGAAGGTTAACACGATCGAGGCCAAGACCAAAGACAACGTCGTCATCACCCTGCGTGGCTATTCGTCGCGAAAGATTATTTGGGGCGATTCTTCGAACTCGATTCTCAAGTCGCGCGACCTCTCGGCCCTGCTCGCAAACAACACGGGCAATGCCAGCGTGATCGACGTTTCGTCGCCAACGGCTCCCGTCGTTCGCCAATAGAAACTGCTTCGCGACACGCCCGACAGCCTTCACGGGCTCGGCCAATTCTTCACGTACTTTCTAGGCGCGGATACCTAAAAAAGCCGCACCCTAAGGCTTAACTCAAGGTTGAAGCTTTAGGACCCAGGCATTATTCGGCGCAGGAGGAACAGCGTGGGACTCAACCAGAACTATCTAGCGGTCATCAAGGTCGTCGGTGTCGGCGGCGGTGGCGTGAACGCCATCAACCGCATGATCGAGAGCGGACTTCGCGGTGTCGAATTCATCGCGATCAACACCGATGCCCAGCAGCTGCTCGTCAGCGAGGCAGACGTCAAGCTCCCGATCGGTTCTGAGCTAACCCGCGGCCTCGGCGCAGGTGCCGACCCAGAGGTCGGCCGTCGCGGAGCAGAAGACCACGAGGCAGACATCGCCAACGCCCTCAAGGGTGCAGACATGGTCTTCATCACCGCAGGCGAGGGCGGTGGCACCGGAACCGGTGGCGCACCAATCGTTGCCCGCATCGCCAAGGGCCTCGGCGCCCTGACCGTCGGTGTGGTCACCCGTCCGTTCGACTTCGAGGGCAAGCGCCGCGCCCAGCAGGCCGAGCAGGGCATCGAAGCTCTGCGCCAAGAGGTCGACACCCTCATCGTGGTGCCAAACCAGCGCCTTCTCGACATCGCCAACAAGCAGGTCAGCCTGGTCGAAGCATTCTTCACCGCGGATGACGTTCTCAAGGCCGGTGTTCAGGGAATCACCGACCTGATCACCAACCCAGGTCTGATCAACCTCGACTTCAACGACGTCAAGTCGATCATGCAGGGAGCCGGCTCGGCCATCATGGGCATCGGTTCGGCCAAGGGTGAGGACCGCGCCATCAAGGCCGCCGAGATCGCAATCGCAAGCCCGTTGCTCGAGGCATCGATCGACGGTGCACACGGAGTGCTGCTCTCGATCCAGGGCGCATCGAACCTCGGCCTGCACGAGGTTGACCAGGCCGCCAAGCTCATTCAAGAGGCAGTCAGCCCTCAGGCTCAGATCATCTTCGGTACCACGATCGACGACCGTCTCGGCGACGAGGTTCGCATCACCGTTATCGCAGCAGGTTTCGACGGTGGCGAGCCAAAGCGCCGCCCAGCAGCGACCTACCAGCAGATCGTCAACCCACTGGTTCAGTCGACTCCAGAGGCGCCAGCAGCAGCGATTCCAGTTGAGCCAGCCGCAACGCTGTTCAACAGCGTCGCAGCCCCGGTTGCCGCGGTCGAAGAGGCTGAGCCCGCCACATCGGCTCTGCCAGTAGTGGCCGAGGCCGAACCAGTCTTCTCGCGTGCGCAGTCTTCAGACGGCACGTTTGGTGACGACCTCGACATCCCAGACTTTCTCAAGTAGCCATGGCTACGCTCGCTGAGCGGCTTGCCGCCATCGAGACGAAAATCCAGGATGCCGCTCGGCAGGCCAATCGTTTGCGCAACGAGATCACGCTAGTCGTGGTTAGCAAGAATCACCCGGCGCAGCTCGTGGTCAACCTCGTCGACCTAGGGCAGCGGGACTTCGGCGAAAATCGCGACCAAGAGGCCGCACCAAAGGCGGCCGAGGTTGCCATCGAACGCCCTGGGCTTGCCAACTGGCACTTCGTTGGCCAGCTTCAGACAAACAAGGTCAAGTCGGTGCTCAACTACGCATCAACAGTGCACTCGTTAGATCGCGAGTCGCTGCTGCGCGAAATCTCAAAGGTTGCGTCTAACCGCGGCATCGAGGTCGAGGTCTTCATCCAGTTGAATCTCACGGATGATCCCGAGCGCGGCGGTATCGCACCAGAAAACCTTTTGGCATTTGCCGAGGCGGCTGCGGCATCGCCAGGAGTCAAGCCCATCGGCGTAATGGCCGTTGCATCGCTCGATGGTCAAGAAGAGCGCGACTTTGGACTCGTGGCCGAGGCGAGCCAGCAGTTGCAAACCGTAGTTCCGTCGGCAAGGTTCGTGTCTGCTGGCATGTCTGGCGACTTCGAACTCGCCATTTCTTATGGTGCGACACACTTGCGCATAGGCACAGCAATCACGGGAAGCCGGCCGGTTTAGCCATATCCTTTTGAGGTAGGTAATCCAAGGAGGACACTATGGCAGGCATTTTTCAGGGTGCAAAAGATTTTCTCGGCATGGGCGAAGGCTCGTCTGACTTTTCTTTTCCAACTTCAGCCGCTCCAGCATCGCAGGGCCGCGCTCCACGCGTCACCTCGCTGACCGCACGCCGCAGCAACAATGCCGCGATGACTGAGATCAGCACCTTCGAGCCAAGCTCCTACAACGAGGCACGCGACATCGCGATCTCGTTCCGCGACGGACTTCCGGTAATCGTGAACCTCGCTCAGGTTTCTGAGGCAGACGCTCGCCGCTACCTCGACTTCTTGCTCGGTTTGCAGTGGGGCTTGGATGGCCACCTAAAGCGCGTCACCCCAAAGGTGTTCCTGCTGACTCCAAACCACGTCGCCATCACCGACGAAGAAGAGAGCGCAACCGAGTTCTCTGACGAGCTGCTGACCCGCCCGTAATCGGCGATTCGGCATCGGTGTAGCCGTTGCTTTACTTTGGCCTTGCCCTCTATTGGGCGCTAAATCTTTATTTTTACGCGCTGATTGCGCGACTGATTCTCGACCTTGCGCGTCAAGTCAAACCATCCTGGCGACCTCGAGGTCTGGGGCTAGCCCTCGGCTCGACCGTTTATCTGCTTACCGACTGGCCACTCAAGCAGATTCGCCGCATCATCAAACCGATTCGCGCTGGCGGAATCCTGCTCGACTTCTCGTGGACTCTGCTTTTGTTTCTGGTGATGTTTCTGCGGGGCCTCGCTCTTTCTATCTAGGTTTCACGGCATCCCTGTGCATGAAAGCCGCTGGATGCGCGGATTAGGGTAACCTAGGCAAAGCGCAAATAGAACCGCGCGTGAGCTTAGAAGAGGTGAAACATGACCCTGACTCCCGAAGACATCGTTAGCAAGCGGTTTCAACCTACAAAGTTTCGCGAGGGTTATGACCAAGACGAGGTCGATGACTTTCTCGACCAGGTAGTCGTTGAGTTCCGCCGCGTCACCGCCGACAACGACGAGCTACGCCAGCGACTATTGGCCAGCGAGGCTCGCATCGCAGAGCTCCAGCGCTCGGGCGCTGGGCTGGTCGAGCAGATCACCACCCCCGCCGTCTCGGCAGCCAGCGTGGTTGACCCTGCCAGCAACTTTCCGGTCGCAATGCAAGACCCTGTCATGCTCGACTCGAGCAACACCAACAACCTGCTTCAGTTGGCCCGCAAGCTGCACGATGAGCACGTCCGCGAGGGTCTCGAGAAACGCGATCAGCTCATCCAAGAGGGCCACACCGCTGCCGCCCGACTCATTCGCGAGGCAGAGGCATCGCACCGCGCAGACGTGATTCGTCTCTCGCAAGAGAAGGCAATCATCGAGAACGAGATTCAGCAGCTCAAGTCATTTGAGCGTGAGTACCGCATCAAACTCAAGACCTTCATCGAGAGCCAGCTGAGCGACCTCGCTGCATCCGAGCAGCACTTCGGAGACCAGCCGAGCGGTTTCAACGCAATCACCACCGGCGAAATCTCGCTACCGCCTTCGGCAACCGGCTACGGCTTTACTGTCTAGCCTTATGGCGCGCACCGGCAACAGGCGAGCGGGCCGCGGCTTGGTCGCGCTAATCGTCATCACCATTGGCGCCGCGGTAGCAGCGCTCGATCAAATCTCTAAGGCCTGGGCCCTTGCCGCACTGGTGCCATATCATCAGACCGAGTTCTGGCCACCCCTGGTCAACTTCGTGCTGGTCTTCAATAAGAGCGCGGCTTTTTCGATCGGTGCCGATCAAACCTGGATCTTCACCATCGTCTCGTCTTTGGCGGCAATCGCGCTTCTCGCGACCATTCGCAAGATTGAATCGCTCTCTTGGGCCTTGCTCTCTGGGCTTCTTCTCGGCGGGGTATTGGGCAACCTGGTTGACCGACTAGTCCGCGAACCGGGAGTCGGCTTTGGCCAGGTCGTTGACTTCATTCAGATTCCGCTCAATTTTCCGATTTTCAATGTCGCCGACATCGCTATCTCGACGGTCGCCGTTGTGACGATCATCCGTTTATTCAGAGGCGACCGCATCGGCAAGACTCATGGGGCCGCGCGCTCTTCCCGCGGGGGCAAGCGATGAGCGAGACTCGCTTCTTGATGGTTCCCGACGCGCTCGTAGGCGAGCGCGCCGATGCCGGCATCGCCAAGCTTTTGGGCATGTCCCGCAATGTCTGCGCAGAGTTGATCGTCGATGGTCTGGCCAGCCAGGGCGGGCGCATCCTCGGCAAGTCTGACCGCCTAAGCGATCAGCCGCTCGAGGTCATCCTGCCAGAGCCTAAGAATCGACTTGAGGTGGTGCCCGTCGAGGTCGACGACCTCAAGGTCATCTATCAAGATGCCGACATCATCGTCATCGATAAGCCGGCCGGCGTGGCATCGCATCCATCGGTTGGCTGGGATGGCCCGACCGTGCCCGGCGCGCTGCTCGCCATGGGAGTGCCGATTGCAACCTCGGGAGCCCAGGAGCGCCAGGGCATCGTTCAGCGCCTCGACGTCGGCACCAGCGGGCTAATGACGCTTGCAAAGACAGAGATTGCCTACTCGCGCCTCAAGCAGGCTTTTCGCGACAGAACCGTGCACAAGACCTACCACGCGCTTGTTCAGGGTCACCTCGACCCCAGCGCGGGCACCTTTGATGCCCCGATAGGTCGACACCCGAAGGCCGAGTTCAAGTTTCAGGTGAGCCCCGATGGCAAGCCGTCGGTCACTCACTACGAGGTCATCGAAGTGTTCGCAGGCGCGAGCCTCGCCGAGGTCATCCTAGAAACGGGCAGAACCCACCAGATTCGAGTTCACTTCAGCGCCTTCAAGCACCCGCTCGTTGGCGACACGATGTATGGCGCCGACCCTTCGATGGCCGCCAAGTTGGACCTCGATCGCCAGTGGTTGCACGCGGTCGCGCTGTCGTTTACCCACCCAACCACCGGTCGAAAAGTGAGTTTCGAGAGCGAATATCCGGCCGATCTAGAACTCGTGCTCGACAAGCTTCGCAACCTGCACTAACTGGCCCAGCAGAGCGGTTATTCTGGTCTGCGCCCGCGGTTCATTTTGAGCCCGCGCGAACACCCTAAACCCCTTAGTGAGAGTTTTATGGCCTCGAAAGATTCCTTTGTGCACCTGCATGTGCACACGGAGTATTCGATGCTCGACGGTGCCGCGCAGATCAAGCCGCTGATTCGTGAGGTGGCGCGCCTAGAGCAGCCAGCGATCGCGATCACCGACCACGGCAACAACCACGGGTCCTATGAGTTCTACAAGGTCGCGACCGACCTAGGTGTCAAGCCGATCATCGGCATAGAAACCTACGTTGCGCCGGGCAAGAGTCGCAAAGACCGAGTGCGCGTATCCTGGGGCGACGGCGGCGGAGACGACGTTTCGGCCGGGGGTGCCTACACGCACATGACACTGTTTGCCGAGACCACAGAGGGCATGCACAACCTGTTTCGCATGTCTTCGCAGGCATACATCGACGGCTTCTATTTCAAGCCCCGCATCGACCGCGAGCTGATGAACCAGTATGGCAAGGGCATCATCGGAACCACCGGTTGCGTTGGTGGCGAGATTCAGACTCTGCTTCGAGTGGGCGATGTCGAGGGCGCATACAAGGCGGCCGGCGAGCTAAACGAGATCTTCGGCAAGGGCAACTTCTTTGCCGAGGTCATGGACCACGGCATCGACATCGAACGCCGCACCATGAGCCAACTAATCGAGCTGGCCAAGAAGCTCGATATTCCGCTGCTGGCCACCAACGACCTGCACTACATTCACCGCGAGCAGTCGCACGCGCACGACGCCTTGCTTTGCGTGCAGGGCGGCAAGTTGCTAAGCGACACAAACCGCCTCCGCTTCGAGTCCGACCAGTTCTATCTAAAGACCGCGGCCGAGATGCGCGCGCTATTCGCCGACCACCCCGAGGCCTGCGATAACACCCTGCTGATCGCCGAGCGCTCAAACGTTGAGTTCACCAAGCGCGACCTAATGCCGCGATTCCCGGTGCCAGAGGGCGAAACCGAGGCATCCTGGCTCGACAAAGAGGTCAAGATCGGCCTCGCCCGCCGTTTTCCTGGGGGAGTGCCCGCCGAGCAGGCCCGCCAGGCCGAATACGAAGCCGGCGTCATCAAAGACATGGGCTTTCCAGGCTACTTCTTGGTGGTTGCCGACTTCATTCGCTGGGCGCGCGAGCAGGGCATCCGGGTTGGGCCGGGTCGTGGCTCCGCTGCCGGTTCGATCGTGGCATTCGCGCTCGGTATCACCGAGCTAGACCCCATCGAGCACGGCCTGATCTTTGAGCGTTTCTTGAACCCGGAGCGAAAATCGATGCCCGATATCGATGTCGACTTCGACGACCGTCGCCGCGGCGAGGTGATTCGCTACGTCACCGAAAAGTACGGCGAAGACCGCGTTGCGCAGATCACGACCTTTGGCACCATGAAGGCAAAGCAGGCAATCAAGGATGCTGCTCGCGTCATGGCGCTGCCGTATTCGGCGGGAGAGAAGCTCACCAAGGCCGTGCCGCCAGCGGCACTTGGCCGCGAAATGAACCTTGCCGAGCTGGTGACCGAGGAGTTCGTAGATGACATCTCGGGCAAGCGAACCAAGAACGACCGCTACAAAGAGGCGGCTGAGTTTCGCAAACTTCTGAACGAAGACCCGGTTGCCAAAGAGATCTATGACCTCGCTGTTGGTCTAGAGGGCGCCAAGCGCCAGGTAGGCATCCACGCGGCCGGCATCATCATGTCGGCAGAACCACTGCTCGATATCGTGCCGGTCATGAGACGTGACTCCGAGGGCACGGTGGCAACGCAGTTCGACCAGCCACCGCTCGAGTCGCTAGGTCTGCTCAAGATGGACTTCTTGGGTCTGCGAACCCTCACGGTGCTAGATGATGCGCTCGCCAACATCCGTGAAAACCGCGGAATCGAAATCAAGCTCGAAGAGCTCGACCTGAACGCCGACCAGGCCACATTTGACCTGCTGGCCCGCGGCGACACCCTCGGAGTGTTTCAGCTCGACTCGAACAACATGCGAAGCCTGCTGCGAACCCTAAAGCCGACCAAGTTCGAACACATCTCGGCTGTGCTGGCGCTGTATCGCCCGGGCCCAATGAAGGTCAACTCGCACATCAACTACGCCCTGCGCAAGAACGGGCTGCAAGAGATCGAGGCGATTCACCCAGACCTCGTCGAGCCGCTGGCCGAGATCCTCGACGAGACCTACGGCCTGATTGTCTATCAGGAGCAGGTGATGGCGGCGGCCCGAAAGGTTGCGGGCTACAGCCTAGGTCAAGCAGACCTTCTGCGCAAAGCAATGGGCAAGAAAGACCGCGAGGTGCTTGCCAAAGAGAAAGAGCGCTTCGTCGAGGGCATGCAGGCCAACGGCTTCAAGATCGACTCGATCAACGCGCTGTGGGACACCCTCGAACCGTTCGCCGACTACGCGTTCAACCGCGCTCACACGGCCGCATACGGCGTCATCTCGTATTGGACCGCCTACCTCAAGGCCAACTACACCGCCGAGTACATGGCGGCGCTGATGACCAGCGTCGGCGACTCGAAAGACAAGCTCGGGCTATACCTCGGCGAGTGCCGCCGCATCGGCGTGAGCGTGCTGCCGCCCGACGTAAACCAGTCGATCGCAGCATTCAGCGCCGTTGGCGAGGATATTCGATTCGGCCTCGCATCCGTGCGAAATGTCGGCGAGGGCGTGGTCGAGGCGATTCGACAGACCCGCGTTGACAAGGGCGCATTCGCTTCGTTCAGCGACTTCTTGGCCAAGGTCCCGGGCACGGTTTGCAGCAAGAAGGTCATCGAGTCGCTCGTCAAGGCCGGCGCCTTTGACTCCCTGCGCCACAACCGTCGCGCGCTCTTTCAGATTCACGCCGAAGCAGTCGACTCGCAGGCCGTTCTCAAAAAGAACGAGGCTCTGGGCATGGTCGACCTCTTCTCGATGCTCGCGCCAGAGGACTCCGTTGGCGTGCAGATTCCAGACGTTGCCGAATGGCCCAAGCGCGAAAAGCTGGCGCACGAGCGCGAAATGTTGGGCCTTTATGTGAGCGACCACCCGCTCAACGGCCGCGAGGCCCTGATTGCCCAGCACTCAGACATCTCGATCGCCAGCCTGCTCGACGCGGGCGAGGTCAAGGATGGTGAGACGGTGCGAATCGCCGGTCTGATCACCCAAGCCGCCATCAAGGTGGCCCGCGCATCTGGCAACCAGTACGCGGTTCTGACGGTAGAAGATCTCGAAGGTGAGATCAATGTCATGGTGATGGGCAAGGTGTTCGTCGAGTTTCAGCCGATCATTAAGACCGACATCATGGTGTCGCTGAGAGGTCGAGTGTCTGACCGCGAAGACTCGCGTCAGCTGACCGCGGTTTCGATCGCGCAGATCGAGGCCGGCATGGATGTCGAGGACAAGCCGCTTGTTCTAAACGTCGACGAGGCCGAAGCCACCCGAGGTGTGATTGCCGAGCTAAATCGCATCTTCAACACGCATCCAGGCACCACCGAGGTGCAGATTGTTTTGCACAACGGAACCAGCGCGAGGCCCTTTGCCTTGCCCGCTCGAGTGCGCATGACGGCCGAGCTGGTCAGCGAGTTGAAGGGCGTGCTCGGGCTCGATTGCCTAAAGAACTCTGGCAACGAGCGCCAGCAAGAACTAGTTGAGTCGGTCGCCCGGCAGGGCGTACCCGCGTTCGTGGTAGATGAGGCCGCGCTGTTCGAGTCCGAGTAGCGACTCGACCACGTCGACAATCACCACGGCGTTAGCCTCGACGTTGTGAATCTCTCGAATCTTTCCGATGATCACCGCGCTGGTGTCGGTGAAGATCGGCACATCAAATGGACCGCGCTCCCAGTCATCCGCGATGAATCGCTCAGTCGACGGCCCGGCCATGCGCTTGGCCAGCTCGACATTGCGCTCACCCAAGGTGTGCACGGCAACGTAATCGCAGCGGCTTAGCGAGGCAAACGACGAAGAACCGCGGGCCACATTGAAGCTCAGCAGCGGGGGAGTAGCCCCCAGCGAGGTCATCGAGGTTGCGGTGAATCCAACCGGATTGCCATCGGCATCGTTGGTGGTGATTACCGAAACCCCGGATGCGTGGCGGCGAAATACTCGCTTGAGCGCTTCGGTGGGGTCGTGTTCTTCGATGAAGTTGTTCAAGTTGGCTTGCCTCGTCTTTCAAGTCAAGGCTAACGCAACGCCTAGAATTGAGAAATGACCAACCAACTTCTGCGCCTCGTTGACCTGCGCTCGCAGGCCATTGACCTGAGTGTGGTTGAACGAGAGGTTCCGCGGGCTGCCCTAAACGTGGATGTCGCCCTCGAGCAGGTGCGACCGCTAATCGACTCGATTCGCGACCGTGGCGAAGACGCCGTGGTTGAGCTTGCCCAGCAATTTGACCAGATCGATCCGCGCCCCTTGCGCGTGACCCAGTGCGAACTCGACCGGGCGCTCGAAAGCCTGGAGCCCCGCCTTCGCGAGGCAATCGAAACCTCGATCGAGCGCGTGCGAGCGGTGTCCATGGCGAATCTGCCCGACGACACCAGCGTCCAGCTCGCCGACGGGGCAGTGGTTCGCCAGCGCTGGCAGCCGGTCGACTCGGTTGGTCTCTATGTCCCTGGCGGCAAGGCCGTCTATCCATCTAGCGTGATCATGAACGTGGTTCCAGCGCAGGTCGCTGGGGTGCCCCGACTCGCTGTAGCGACACCCGGTCAGAAGGCCTTCGGTGGCCGCCCGCACCCGACAGTGCTTGCCACCGCCGCCTTGCTAGGCGTCACCGAGGTTTACGCAATTGGCGGCCCGGCGGCTGTTGCGGCGTTCGCCCACGGTATTCCGGGAGTCCTAGAACGCGTCGAGCTCGTCACCGGCCCCGGCAACATTTTTGTCACCGCGGCCAAGCGCGCGTTGCGCGGGGTAATCGGCATCGACTCAGAGGCCGGCACCACCGAGATTCTGGTGCTTGCCGACAAGACCGCCGATGCCCGACTGATTGCCTACGATTTGATTTCGCAGGCCGAACACGACGAGGCCGCAGCTTCGGTTCTAGTGACCGACTCATCCGAGTTGATCGCGGCTGTTCAGTTTGAGGTGGCCTCACTGGCTGGCCAGACGCTGCACGCCGAGCGAGTCTCGCAGGCCTTGCGTGGGCAGCAGTCCGCCGCGGTTTTGGTTTCTGAGTGGCAAGCAGCCATCGACTTCGCAAACCTGTATGCGACCGAGCACCTCGAGATTCACTCCGTCGACAACGAGTCGACGCTTTCTCGAATCTCGAACGCAGGCGCCATATTTTTGGGGGCCAACTCGCCGGTTTCGCTCGGTGACTACATGGCCGGCTCGAGCCACGTGCTGCCAACCGGTTATCAGGCCAAGTTTGCCTCGGGCCTCGGCGTGCACACCTTCTTGCGCGCGCAGCAGGTCATCGACTACTCGCGCGCCGGCCTCGAGCCAATCGCCGACCTGGTCAATGACTTCGCAAAGGCAGAGGGGCTGCCCGCACACGGCGAAGCCATCAAGGCGCGCTTCGAGACTCGATGACCTCGATCGCCAACCTTGCGGCGGCCGTTCTGAACCCGCAGGTGCTATCTCTGTTTGCCGCACTGGCGCTGCTGAGTTTCTTGGCCCGCAGCTCGGTAGCTCGGGCGCTCAACTCTTCGCCCGCCAAGGCGTTTTGGGCCCTGCTTTCGCTCGCCGCGGTAGTCAGCGTCACACTCCTCGGGCGTCACTTCGAAGGTCTCGCGCCTAGTTTTTGGCTGACCGACCGCGCTCTCTGGCACGGTGTTTTCACTTCGCAGCAGTCGAACTTTGTGCTCAACCTGGTGCTCTTCGTGCCCGCCGGAGTCGCAATCGCGTTGGTTTTGCGTCGACCGCTCCTTGCTCTGATTTCTCTGAGCGCTCTTTCTTTTGCCATCGAGTGCCTGCAGCAGGTGAGTGGTTTCGGTGCCCCAGACCCTGCCGATTGGGTGGCAAATTCTATCGGAGCAACGGCCGGAGTGCTCGCATCTCTATTTGGGCTAAAGCGACGCAAAAACTAGATGTAGTGGCAATTTCGCAAAAAACGCACAACATCTAGTAAAGTGGGGTTCAGGAGGTCCTTCCCATGCACTGTCCGTTTTGTCGTTTTCCTGACTCGCGAGTGATGGATTCTCGCACGGCCGATGACGGCTCGTCGATTCGACGCCGCAGGCAGTGCCCGCAGTGCAACCAGCGTTTCAGCACCACCGAAACGGCTTCGCTGATGGTGATGAAGCGCAGCGGCGTGATAGAGCCATTCAGCCGCGAAAAAATCGTCAACGGCGTGCGCAAGGCCTGCCAAGGCCGGCCGGTCTCCGACGCCGACCTCGCATTTCTTGCCCAAAAGGTCGAAGAAACCGTGCGTGCCACAGGTGCGGCACAGATCGATGCCAACGAGGTTGGTCTTGCAATTCTCGAGCCACTAAAGGCCCTCGACGAGGTCGCCTTCATGCGCTTTGCAAGCGTCTACGAGGGTTGGAGTAGCCTCGAAGACTTCGAATCGGCCATCAAGGCCTTCAGAGACAACCGCTAACCTAGAACCGTGCTCTATCACCTCTTTTTTCGCCTGATCTTCACGCGCTTTGACCCCGAAACAGCTCACCACCTGGGCATGTTTGCGCTCAAGATGCTACGGGTTTCAGGCATCAGCCGCCTTCTTCGAGCCACCCAACCCAAGGTCAGCTCGGTCAGCGCATTTGGGCTAGATTTCGACGGCCCATTTGGTATGGCTGCAGGATTCGACAAGAACGCCGTCGCCATTGAGGTGCTCGGCGATCTGGGTTTCTCGCACGTCGAGATTGGCACCGTGACCGCTCTGGCCCAGCCCGGAAACCCCAAGCCACGCTTGTTTCGCCTAATTCCAGATCGAGCTCTTATCAACCGGATGGGCTTCAACAACGATGGAGCCGAGGTAGTTGCCGAGCGACTCGGGCGGCTGCGTGCGCGCGGAGCACGAGTGCCCATCATCGGAGTGAACATCGGCAAGAGCCGCGCCGTCGAGGTTGAGGACGCTGTTGCCGACTATCGCACGAGCGCGAGGTTGCTTGCGCCGTTTGCCGACTACGTCGCGGTGAACGTCTCGTCGCCAAACACCCCGGGCCTGCGTTCGCTGCAGTCGGTTGAGGCGCTCAGGCCCATCCTGGTAGCCGTTTCAGAAGAAGCCAGGGGAGTGCCGGTCTTGGTGAAAATCGCACCAGACCTGGCCGACGAAGACGTCGTTGCGGTTGCCGATTTGGCTCTCGAGCTTGGGCTGGCTGGCGTGATCGCCACGAACACGACCATCGGGCGCGATGGCCTTGCCACGGCAAAGTCCAAGGTCGAAGCAGCGGGGGCCGGCGGCCTGTCTGGTGCACCGCTCAAGGCCCGCGCCATCGAGGTGCTCGACATTCTTGCTAAGCGAATCAATGGAAGCGCCGCAATCGTTTCGGTTGGTGGCGTCGAGACGGGCGCAGAGGTGCGCGAGCGCCTAAACCACGGTGCCACGTTGGTTCAGGGCTACAGCGGTTTTATCTTCGAGGGCCCGCTCTGGGCCCGCAAGATCAATCGCGAACTAACTCGAAACGACTAGTTCGAACCCGAAGAACTAGACCAGTCGAGCCTCTGGGCTGACGGTTTCTGCCGGATCAGTCACGACGAAGCTGCCAAGGATCTCGGACACCTTCTCCATCACATCGGCAGGAATCTTGACCCCGGCCGCTGCGATGTTCGAGCTGATCTGTTCAGGCTTGCTAGCGCCGACAATCGCCGAGCTTACGTTCGGGTTCTGCAGCACCCAGGCCAGCGAGAACTGTGCGAGGGTGAGGCCGAGGTCTTCGGCGAGGGGCTTCAACTGCTGAACGCGAGTCAGCAAGTCTTCATCCATGAATTTTGCGATTGAGCCACCGATTTGCTCGTTTGCGGCGCGCGAGTCTGCTGGCGCCGGCTGCCCTGGCAGGTACTTGCCGGTCAGAACACCCTGGGCCATCGGCGACCAGACGATCTGGCTGATGCCCAGTTCGGCTGAGGTCGGAATCACCTTTTCTTCGATGACTCGCCAGATTGCCGAGTACTGAGGCTGGTTCGAGATGAACTGAAAGCCCATTTGGCGCGAAAGTTCGTGGCCGGCGCGAATCTGCTCGGCGGTCCACTCGGATGTGCCGATGTAGAGCGCCTTGCCCTGGCGAACGATGTCGGCGAATGCCTGCATGGTCTCTTCGAGCGGGGTCTCGTAGTCGAAGCGGTGCGCCTGATATAGGTCGACGTAGTCAGTGCCCAGACGCTTCAGCGAGCCGTTGATCGATTCCATTATGTGCTTGCGCGAAAGACCCGTGTCGTTCGGCTTGCGCTCGGCGACCGGCCAATAGCACTTGGTGAAGATTTCGAGACCTTCGCGGCGCTGGCCAGCCAACGCACGACCGAGAACGGCCTCTGCCGCCTGGTTGGCGTAGACGTCGGCTGTGTCAAAAGATGTGATGCCGCCGTCGAGAGCCGCGTGAACGGTTGCGATTGCCGCTTCGTCTGCAATCTGGGTCGAGTGGGTTAGCCAGTTGCCGTAGGTGAGCTCTGAAACCTTGAAGCCGCTGTTGCCGAGGTAGCGATATTCCATTTGGGTGACCCTTCTTGCGAACCGGGGCTCGGTTTCGCCTAGTTAACCTTGTCGAACCGCTTGACCTGCGGCTTCGGAATCCGAAGCATGCGAGGCTGCGTTGCGCGCACGAAGACATAACGTCCTAGACCGCGCTCGACATTCCCTGCGCCGTACTTCTCGGCAAGCCTACGGTTGATGCGGCGGGCAAGCAGTGCGCCATCGATGCCAATAGCAACCATGAGAACCCATAGTGCAACCGTGGATGCGAGCATCACGAGGTTGTCGTTCAGCGTCTGCAAGATCACAACGACGAGAAGAACCGGAAAAACCAGTTCGCCGAAGTTGAAGCGCGAGTCGACGAGGTCGCGGGCTAGGCGGCGCTGTGGTCCCTTATCGCGAGCTGGCAGGTAGCGCTCTTCGCCGCGCATGGCACCGGCACGCGCCTCTTTGCGGGCCTCAGCCTCGCGAAGACGAGCTGCTCGAAGCGCTTCTGGCGACTTGCCTCCAACGATTGGCTGCTTGCGTGCGGCCTGCTGCTGCTTGCGCGATGGGGTAGGGCGGCCCTTGCCCGAGGTGGGGTTCTCTTGTTCGCTCATTCGCATCCCTAAAAGTCGGTTTTCTGTTCATAAGATTACCCTTATGGCCAATCCAAACCTTTCAGCCGAAATCCCAGCCGAGCTAGTCGCAAAAGTCGAAGACATTGTGCAGCGAGCGTTTCCGTCATCCGTGGCCGAACTGGGCAAGTTGGTTCGCATTCCTGGCCTGGCATGGCCGTCGTTTGACCCCGAAAACCTCGAGGCAAGTGCCCGTGCGGTAGCCGGCCTGATCGATGGCACGGGCCTGTTCGAAAAGGTTCACATCCTACGTTCGAAATACACGGATGAAACGACCGGCAAAGAACTTGTCGGCGCGCCAGCGGTGGTCGCGCGCAGGGATGCCGCGAACGGCGCACCTCAGGTTTTGCTCTATGCCCACCACGACGTTCAGCCGCCGGGCGATGAGACCATCTGGAAGACGCCGGCATTCGAACCGACCCTGGTAAACGGCCGAATCTACGGCCGAGGTGCGGCCGACGACAAGGCGGGCATCATGGTTCACGTGACTGCGCTCAACGTCTTGCGCGAACTTCTCGGCGATAAACCTGACCTGGGAGTCACGGTGTTCATCGAAGGTGAGGAGGAGTATGGCTCACCATCGTTCTCTGCCTTCTTGCAAGAGCACAAGGCCTTGCTGCAGGCCGACGTAATTGTCGTCGCCGACTCCGGCAACTGGACCAGCGACATCCCTGCCCTGACAACCACATTGCGGGGCATGACCTCGGTTGAGTTCACCGTTTCGACGCTCGATCACGCCGTGCACAGCGGCATGTACGGCGGCCTGGTGCCAGACGCGATGACCGCCATGCTGCGCACGCTCGCCAGTTTGCACGCCGCCGACGGATCCGTTGCCATCGAGGGCCTTGTCAGCGGGGTTGCCGATGACATCGACTACGGCGACGACCTTGCTCGCACCGACTCGGGAATTCTCGATGGCGTCGACTTCATCGGCAGCGGGTCAATCGTCGACCGACTCTGGGCAAAGCCGGCGGTCACAGTTATTGGCATCGACGCTGTCTCGGTCGAGAAGTCGTCAAACACGCTGCTGCCGAGCATTCATGCCAAAGTGAGCCTGCGTCTTGCGCCAGGCGACACTGCCGAAAACGGCCTCGCCAGGCTCAAGGAGCACCTCGCAAAGAACCTGCCGTTCGGTGCTCGCATCGAGTTCGGCGCCATCGAACAGGGCAAGGGATACAAGGCCGACACTGACGGATGGGCGGCCCAACTGGTCAAGTCGGCGCTCGGTGCAGCTTTTCCTAATCCAGCGATCGAGATGGGCATTGGCGGTTCGATTCCGTTCATCGCCGAGCTTGTAGACACGTTTCCGGCCGCCCAGATCCTGGTGACAGGCGTGGAGGATGCCGATTCGCGAGCTCACTCGCCGAACGAGTCGGTTGATTTGCTCGGTCTGCAGCGCGCGATGGTGGCCGAGGCGCTGCTGCTCGTGGCTGGGAATGACCGACGCTAAACGCGGGTTTCGCAAGTTAGAATTTAGGCAGTCAAGAAAGCCAATCAAGGAGCAAACATGACCGAGACCATCACCCACGCAGTGACCCTCACCGGTGCAGCGCGCGACAAGGTGCGAGCACTCTTGCTGGTCGAAAACGAGAGCCGTGTCGAGCAGGGCGAGGCCGAGCTGCGTCTGCGCCTCGAGGTTAAGACCGGCGGTTGCGCAGGTTTCGTCTACAGCCTCTTCTTCGACGAGGTCCTGGATGCCGAGAACGACTTGGTTCGCGATTTCGACGGCGTCGAGGTCGTTGTCGACCAGATGAGCGCACCTTTCGTCGACGGCGCAAGCATCGATTTCGAAGACACTATTCAGTCGCAGGGCTTCAAAATTGACAACCCAAACGCGGCTTCGTCCTGCGCTTGCGGCGACTCATTCAGCTAAATCGACATCCATCGTCGACGGCAGCGAGATTCCTCGAAAACCCAGCCCGAAAAGGCTGGGTTTTTCGGCGTTTTCGGGGCTTTCGCGGCACCCGAACGTTTAGACTTAAGCCGTAATAATTCACATCCGAAGGGTCGATTGTGCCTCTAAAGCGTGGTCTCAAGTGGGCGTCAGCCCCAGCCGCAATCTCTCTCGTTCTAGCGTTGTCCGGCTGTTCAGCCGATGACCCAACTGCAGGAGCTCTTCCTGCTACCTCGCTGAACGCGACCAACCACACCCAAGAAATCACCGAACTCTGGAACTGGTCGTGGATCGTCCTTTTCGCCGTCGGTGTTATCGCCTGGGGCCTGATGGCTTGGGCTTTGATTGCATACCGCCGTCGCAAGGGCGACAACACCCTGCCTCCGCAGCTTCGCTACAACAACCCAATCGAGACCCTGTTCACGATTGTGCCTCTGATTCTCGTGATCGGCTTCTTTGCCTTCACCGCCAAGACCATGGGCGACATCGAGACCGGCCCGGCCAAGTCAGATCACACCATTCAGGCCATCGGCAAGCAGTGGTCGTGGGACTTCAACTACACAAACGAAAACGTCTACGAGTCGGGCATCCAGGGTCAGAACGGAACCGAACAGGGCATTCCTACCCTCTACCTAGAGGTCAACAAGTCGGTCGAGGTAGACCTTCAGAGCCGCGACGTCATTCACTCGTTCTGGATCGTCGACTTCCTCTACAAGAAGGACGTCTTTCCGGGTCGCTGGAACAAGATTTACTTCACTCCAACCAAGATCGGCGAGTTCAAGGGCAAGTGTGCCGAGCTTTGTGGCGAGTACCACTCGGCCATGCTCTTCAAGGTCGAGGTACTCTCGACCCCTGACTACAAGGCCCAGATCGACAAGATGCGTGCCGCCGGCCAGACTGGTCAGCTTCAAATCGACAACTCTCGCAACGGCAACCTTCCCGGCGACAACCCAAACGTTAGGGGCTAATCAAAATGGCTACTGCAACTCTCACCGCACCTAGCGCCGGCGCAGTCCGCAAAGACAAAGGCCGCCTGGTCGTCGACTGGTTGACCACCACCGACCACAAGAAGATCGGCTATCTCTACCTGATCACCTCGGTCGTCTACTTCATGATCGCCGGTGTGATGGCCCTGGTCATCCGTGCCCAGCTTGCCGCACCAAACCTCAGCATCGTGCCAACTAAGGAGCAGTACAACCAGCTCTTCACCATGCACGGCACCATCATGCTGCTGATGTTTGCGACTCCGCTGTTTGCCGCGTTTGCCAACATCCTGATGCCGGTTCAAATCGGCGCCCCGGATGTAGCGTTTCCGCGCCTGAACGCCGTTGCCTACTGGTTCTACTTCTTCGGCTCGTTCGTTGCAGTAGCTGGCTTCTTCACCCCTCAGGGTGCGGCGTCGTTCGGATGGTTCGCCTACGCACCGCTTTCGAACACGACCTTCTCGCCGGGCCTCGGCGGCGACCTGTGGGTCTTTGGTCTCGCGCTCAGCGGTTTCGGAACCATCATGGGTGGTGTCAACTTCATCACCACGATTCTCACCATGCGCGCCCCTGGCATGACCATGTTCCGTCTGCCGATCTTCACGTGGAACACCCTTGTCACCTCGATCCTCGTGATCATGTGCTTCCCTCCACTTGCCGCAGCGCTGTTCGCACTCGGCGCAGACCGCAGGTTCGACGCTCACATCTTTGACCCTGCCAATGGCGGACCGATGCTGTGGCAGCACCTGTTCTGGTTCTTCGGCCACCCAGAGGTTTACATCCTTGCTCTGCCATTCTTCGGAATCGTGTCTGAGATCTTCCCGGTCTTCAGCCGCAAGCCGATCTTTGGCTACAAGACCCTGATTTACGCGACCATTGCGATCGCCGCCTTGTCGATGACCGTGTGGGCTCACCACATGTATGTCACCGGCACCGTGCTGCTGCCGTTCTTCGCGTTCACCACGATGCTCATCGCTGTGCCAACCGGTGTGAAGGTCTTCAACTGGATCGGAACAATGTGGCGAGGTTCGATCACATTCGAAACCCCAATGCTGTTCTCGCTTGGCTTCTTGACTACCTTCATCTTTGGTGGTCTTACCGGTGTGATCCTGTCTTCGCCTACCCTGGACTTCCACCTCAGTGACTCGTACTTCGTGGTTGCTCACTTCCACTACGTCGTATTCGGAACCGTAGTGTTCGCGATGTTCGCTGGAATCTACTTCTGGTATCCAAAGATGACCGGCAAGCTGCTCAACGAGCGCCTTGGCAAGATTCACTTCTGGCTTCTGTTCATCGGATTCCACACCACCTTCTTGGTTCAGCACTGGTTGGGTGTTGCCGGTATGCCTCGTCGCTATGCAACCTATCTCGTCAGCGACAACTTCGACCTGGGCAACCAGATCTCGACGCTCGGTGCTGGCATCCTGGGTCTCTCGATGCTGCCGTTCCTGTGGAACGTCTACTGGACTCACCGCAAAGGCGTTCGCACCACCCTCAACGACCCTTGGGGCTTCGGACGTTCGCTCGAGTGGGCGACCGGCTCGCCGTTCCCACGCCACAACTTCACCTCGATTCCACGCATTCGTTCGGAGTCTCCGGCATTCGACCTGAACCACCCAGAGTTCGCGGCGCCTGAGGCCAAGGCCGACGCTAAGAAGAAGGGATAGTCGCATGAGATTCAATGCACGCCTATTCGTTTTGCTCACCGTTTTCTATGCGCTTGCCGCGGTCGGCTACGGAGTAACTAGTTACTTCTTGCCTGGCATCGATAACACCGGCAACGTAATCGCGCCTGAGAACCGTCACGTCGAGATCATCGGCACCGCAGCCATCAGCATGCTCGTATTCATGTCGGCCTTCATCGCGTTCTACTTGAACAAGACCCACAAGACTCAGGGCCCTGTTCCAGAAGACCGCTTGGATGCCACCATCGAAGAGGGAGACGCAGAAATCGGCTTCTTCAACGCCTTCAGCTGGTGGCCATTCTGGCTCGGTCTCTTTGCCGCAGTCGCATTTGCATCCCTTGCAGTTGGCTGGTGGCTATTCTGCATCGGCCTGCCGTTCGCACTCATCGCAGTCTTTGGTTTCGTCTTCGAAAACTACCGCCGCGACTACGCGCACTAAGACGCAGCTTCACTTAAGAAACCCCGGACCTTGCGGTTCGGGGTTTTTAGTCTCTGGTAGTTCTCAGCAGTGAGTATGCCGAACCATCGGGCGTGCGGGTCAAGAAACCCCACTCGATCAGCAGCCGCCTGGCGAAGACGTGGTCTTCGAAGAGCAACTGCAACAGCGCGTTAACCTGGCCCTCGGAGTAGACCTTCTTGGTCTCAAATAGCCGCGCGGCCGCCTCAAGCTGCGACATCCGCTTGGGCAGCCGACGCGCGATTGGGCGGGGCGCCGCAATCAGACGAGCCTTGAGAATCTCGATTGCAGCCCTTTGGTCGAGCCCGTCGGTGCTTGCCTCGATTGCGGCATCCGAGTTATCGACGCGCACAAGAGCCATGTGTTGAAAGCCAGGACCTCCGCCGCCGTGCCCAGCAAAGGCGATTGGCCGACCGTTCCTGCCGCCATCCACCATGAAGCCAAAGTTGTAGCCGGGGTTGTCGAAG
>CANGNR010000003.1 GCA_947455385.1 Microbacteriaceae bacterium | reverse complement strand
TGAGGTTCTCGACGCCGACACCGTCGAGTGGTTCAAGAACAATGGCGGTCTGACTCGGGCAAATGGTGAGCGCTTTCGCAACCTTCTGCTCAGTCGTGGTGGTTCGATCGAGGCCAAGCAGATGTATCGCAACTTCCGAGGCCAGGATGCCGATATCCAGCCCCTCTTGAAGCGTCGCGGGCTGCTCTAAGCGGTCGCCATAAAAGGCGAGGTGTTCTAGGCTGCCTTAGCCTTGGTGCGCACCTCGAGCACCTGCCAAACCAGGATGCCCGCCATAAGCGCCCAGAAGGCCGAGCCAACCCCAAAGAAGCTCACGCCGCTGGATGCCACGAGAAACGCGATTACCGCCGCAAGGCGCTGATCTGGCACCTCGACGATGTTGGCGAATGCCGATGCGATGGTCGCGAACAGGGCGATGCCCGAAGACGCCAGCAACAGCTCGTGGGGAACCTGAAGAACGAATGACACCGTCGCCCCAGCCGTAATAGCCATCACAAGATAGAACACGCCACCGGCAACGGCTGCGATCCAGCGTCTCGCGGGATTCTTGTGAGCGTGCTCGTTCGCATTGATGGCCGCCGTAATGGCGGCAAGGTTGACCGCGTAACCGCCGAACAGAGTCGCAATCAGCGAACCAGTTCCGGTCGCGATCATCACTGGCCTAAACGGAACCTCGTAGCCGAAAGACTTCATGATGGCGATGCCCGGGATGTTCTGGCTCGCCATTGTCACAAGGTAGAGCGGTATGCCGACGCCGACGATTGCCTGCCAGCTAAAGGTGGGCGTGACCAACGAGATCTGCGGCACGATGCTGGCCACGTCTACAGTCACGTGCAGGTTGATCGAGATGAGAACGTAGCAGAGCAGGATGGCGGCCGGCGCCGCCCAGACCATAGCAAGACGATAAAGCACCAGCCACACGACAAGTACCGGCAGAATGATCTGCCAGTACTGGCTGGCCGTGACAAACGGGGCAACGCAGAACGCATAGATGACGCCGGCCAGCATCGCCGATGCAATCGACTTTGGAACTCGCATAACCAGGCGGCCGAGAGCCGGCCAAAGACCCGTGAGCACGAGCATCGCGCCCGTGAAAACAAACGCGCCGACGACGTTTTGAAAGTTGAGGTGCAGCGAACCCGATGCGAGCAGCAGAGCGGCGCCTGGCGTACTCCATACGATTGAGAGCGGCATCTTGAATGCCAGCGAGAGAATGATTGAGAGGCCACCATAGATGACCAGCATGATGGCAACCATCGAGATGCTCTGAGCAGGGGTTGCGCCGATTGCGTTGAATCCGGTCAGCACGACACCCATAGATGCTGCGGTGCCGGTTACTGTGGCAACTAATCCAGCGAGGATGGGGGCCCTGAGGTCACCGAGTTTGCCTGCCATCTGTGAGCCTTTCGGTTTCGAGCGGTGCTCGAACTAGGCCGATTTTTCTTGGCGAACCGATCGGAACTCCGAAACCTTGGCGGTTTCTTTGCCCTCGACAACGGCCTTGGTGATCGTCACCAGACCCTGAATCTCGTTGCCCGGAATCTCAAACATGATTGGGCCGAGGATTTCTTCCATGATTGCGCGGAGTCCGCGGGCACCGGTTTCGCGGGCGACGGCCATGTCTGCGATTGACTCGAGGGCATCCTGGGCAAACTCGAGCTCGAAGCCGTCGAGTTCGAACATGCGCTCGTACTGCTTGACCAGTGCGTTGCGCGGTTCGGTCAGAATCTTAATAAGGGCAGCGCGGTCGAGCGGCTCAACCGATGCGATTACCGGCAGACGGCCGATGAACTCTGGAATCAAACCGAACTTGCGCAGGTCTTCGGGCTGAACCTGCGAGAAGATGTCGCGCTGCTCGGCCTTGCCAGAAATCTCGGCTCCGAAACCGATGCCCTTCTTGCCAGCGCGGTTGGCGATGATTTCTTCGAGACCAGCGAATGCTCCGGCAACGATGAAGAGCACGTTGGTGGTGTCGATCTGGATGAACTCTTGCTGAGGGTGCTTGCGACCACCCTGAGGCGGCACGGATGCAACCGTACCCTCGAGAATCTTTAGTAGGGCCTGCTGCACGCCTTCGCCCGAAACGTCGCGAGTGATCGATGGGTTCTCGGCCTTGCGCGAGATCTTGTCGATCTCGTCGATGTAGATGATGCCGCTCTCGGCACGCTTTACGTCGAAGTCGGCCGCCTGCAGAAGCTTGAGCAAGATGTTCTCGACATCCTCGCCGACGTAGCCAGCCTCGGTGAGGGAGGTTGCGTCGGCAACGGCAAATGGCACGTTGAGGCGCTTGGCGAGGGTCTGGGCGAGGTGGGTCTTGCCGCAGCCGGTTGGCCCTACCATGAGGATGTTCGACTTGGCGATTTCGATCGAGTCGTGCTCTTTGCCGGCTGCGGTAAGGGTTCCTCGTGACTTGATGCGCTTGTAGTGGTTGTAAACCGCAACCGATAGGGCCTTCTTGGCCTGGTCTTGCCCGATCACGTACTCAGAAAGAAATGCGTAGATTTCTTTTGGCTTTGGCAGGTCGAGTTCTTCGACGTCTTGGGCAATCGCCTCGCCGAGCTCTTCTTCGATGATCTCGTTGCAAAGCTCGATGCACTCGTCACAGATGTAGACGCCTGGGCCGGCAATTAGCTTGCGAACCTGCTTCTGCGTCTTCGAGCAGAACGAACACTTCAGCAGGTCGCTGGATTCACCGAGCTTGGTCATGAGACAAGCATATCCGCGAAATCAGGCAAAACGCGCTAGGCAGAGCCGCTTTAGGCGTTCTTGCGAGAGGTCAAAACCTGGTCGATAAGGCCGTATTCGAGGGCTTCGGCCGCGGTAAGAATCTTGTCGCGGTCGATATCGCGATTGACTTCTTCGACAGAACGCTTTGAGTGCTTCGAGAGAGTGGTCTCGAGCCATTCGCGCAGACGGTTGATCTCGCGAGCCTGAATCTCGATGTCGGATGCCTGGCCGCGGCCAGCGTCACCGCTCGATGGCTGGTGAATCAGCACGCGCGCGTTCGGCAGCGCCAGACGCTTGCCCGGCGCTCCGGCGGCCAACAGCACGGCGGCTGCCGAAGCGGCCTGGCCGAGGCAAACGGTTGAAACCTGCGGACGGATGTACTGCATGGTGTCGTAGATCGCGGTCATCGCGGTGAACGAACCACCAGGCGAGTTGATGTACATGGTGATGTCGCGGTCGGGGTCTTGCGACTCGAGCACCAGCAACTGGGCCATGATGTCGTCTGCCGAGGCGTCGTCAACCTGCACGCCCAAGAAGATGATGCGGTCTTCGAACAGCTTGTTGTACGGGTTCTGCTCGCGGTAGCCGTAGGAGGTGCGCTCGGTGAACGAAGGCAGAATGTAGCGAGACTGCGGGTTCAAAAATTCTTTGTTCATCTCGGGTCTCCTACTTCTTGGTGCCAACGCCGGTGTCAGAGCCGGCCGACTTCTGAATAAAGTCGATGAAGCCGTATTCGAGCGCCTCTTGAGCGGTGAACCAGCGGTCGCGGTCGCCGTCTGCCTCGATCTGCTCGATGGTCTTGCCGGTCTGCTCGGCGGTCAGTGACGCAAGCTGGTGCTTCATCGACACGATGAGGTCGGCCTGGGTCTGAATGTCAGAGGCGGTTCCACCAAAGCCACCGTGTGGCTGGTGCAGTAGCACGCGGGTGTTTGGGGTCGCGTAGCGCTTGCCCTTGGTTCCCGACGAGAGCAAGAACTGCCCCATCGATGCGCACATGCCAATGCCAACGGTGACGATGTCGTTCGGCACGTACTGCATGGTGTCGTAGATGGCCATACCAGCGGTGATAGAACCGCCCGGCGAGTTGATGTAGAGGTAAATGTCCTTGGTCGAGTCTTCTGCGGCGAGCAACAGCATCTTGGCGCAGATGTCGTTCGCGTTGTCGTCGCGAACCTCGTCGCCCAGCCAGATGATTCGGTCTTTTAGCAAACGCTCGAACGCGCTGTTGCGCATCCAGCTTTCAACGCCGTGGTCGGCCATGGATCACTCCTAAAGATTCGGTAGCCAGACAAACCTACTTCGACACGGCGACGTTCGGCGGCCGTGTTCGCCGTGGGCAGAGAGCGTGTTGCGGCATCCCAGAAAAGCGAAATGGCCCGCCGAAGCGAGCCATCTCAAAACAACGTGGATGCCTAGTGGTCGTGACCCTCGTGGTCCTCGGCCAGATCGGCGGCACCGTCGGTGATGAATGCGGCCATGTCGACTGCCTTGCCCTTGGCATCGGTGACGACTGCCGACTGAAGCACGGTCGCCAGAGCCTTGCGGCGGGCTACCTCGCCGACGAATGCCGGAACCTGGCCGCTCTCGTCGACTGCCTTGATGAAGTCGTTTGGCTGCATGCCGTAGTCGCGCGAAGCCTGAACCAGGTACTGCAGGAGGTCCTGCTCGCTAACCTGAACGTCCTCTGCCTCGGCGATGGCGTCGAGAATCATCTGGGTCTTGAACGACTGAATCGACTCTGCGGTGACCTCGGCGCGGTGGGTGGCGTCTTCGAGACGACCCTCGCCCTCGAGGTGCTGGTGAACCTGAGCCTCGATGACCTCGTCAGAGACGGCGACATCGACCTTGGCAACGAGCTGCTCGACGATTAGGTCACGTGCCTGAGCACCCTGACCATAGCGCTTGGCCTCGCCAACCTGCTTCTCAATGTCGGCCTTGAGCTCTGCGATGGTGTCGAACTGCGATGCCAGCTGGGCGAATGCATCGTCTGCTGCAGGAAGCTCGCGCTCCTTGACGGCAACCAGGGTAACCGAAACCTCAGACTCCTGGCCGGCCTTCTCGCCACCAACCAGCTTCGAACGGAAGGTGGTGGATTCGCCGGCGGTAAGGGTGTCAAGCGCCTCGTCGATGCCATCAAGCAGGTTGCCTGAACCGATCTCATAAGAAATGTTCTCTGCCGAGTCGACGACCTTGCCGTCGATGCTTGCGGTGAGGTTGATAGTGGTGAAGTCGCCCTTCTTGGCGGCGCGGTCTACAGACTTTAGGCTGCCGAAGCGAGCGCGCAGAGCGTCGAGCTCTGCCTCAACCTCGATGCCGCCGACCTTGACCTCATCGACCTTGACCTTGAGGCCTTTTAGGTCAGGAAGCTTGATCTCTGGACGAACCTCGACCTCGATCTCGACCTTGAGGTTGCCTTCAAAAGTCTTCTCGTCTGGGGTCTCGAGCACGTTGGCTGCTGGGCTGCCAAGTGGGCGAAGCTTGGTCTCTTCGAGGGCGTCGCGGTAGATGCCATCCAGGCCGTCGTTAATGGCGTGAGCGAGAATCGCACCGCGGCCGACGCGCTGGTCGAGCAGAGCGGCTGGAACCTTGCCCTTGCGGAATCCGGCGATGTTTACGGTCTCGGCGATGTGCTCGTAAGCGTGGTCGATGGCCGGACGAAACTCTTCTGGAGTCACCTCAATGGTGAGCTTTGCGCGAGTTGGCTTGATTTTTTCAACAGTGGTCTTCACGACGCTGCTTCCTTTATTTCGGGCATGGCTCTCTCGTGGCAAGAGAGCTTTTGATTTCAGAAGAAGTGGTCGGGGTGACAGGACTCGAACCTGCGATATCCTGCTCCCAAAGCAGGCGCGCTAGCCACTACGCTACACCCCGGTGTTTTTGCCAGCCGAAGCCATGCAAAACAACCTTCACTACTCTATCCCATAGAATGGTCATGTTGAACGCTTTTAGAGCGTTTACCACGCGGGTGTAGCTTAATGGTAGAGCCTCGGTCTTCCAAACCGATGACGCGGGTTCGATTCCCGTCACCCGCTCCAATAAACTGCGAGACATGACCACTCGGTTCGGCAAAATCACATTCTCAAGGCGTTTAGTCGCGCAATTGCTGATTCTGGCCGGTCTCGCGAGCATTGGCCTCTGGGCATGGCAGGGTTGGGGCCAAAACCTGCTCGACGCCTATCAGCAGCGCCAAGTGGCCGCAAACCTCGATCACGGATGGTCCCCAGCGCCTGCCTCGGGTTCAACCACCGAGCCTCCCACTTTGGCCAAAAACCCCCAGACCGACCAGGTGTTTGCTCGAGTGTTTTCGCCAGCGCTGGGGCATAACTGGGTTCGACCCGTCGCCGAGGGCGTGAGCGTTCCTCGAGTCCTAGACAAGCTCGGCACCGGACACTACCCCGAAAGCCAGTTGCCCGGTGAAATCGGCAACTTTGCCATCGCGGGCCACCGCACCACTCACGGCGCGGCCTTCAACAACCTCGACAAACTCGAGCCTGGTGATTCGATCTATGTAGAAACCCAGGATGGCTTCTATCGCTATTCGGTTGTTCGAAACTTCACGGTCTGGCCATCCAATCGCTCTGTGATTGCCGCGAATCCGATGCATCCTGGTCAACCCGCTAAAGACCGATGGATGACGTTGACCACCTGCACGCCAAGGTTTACGGCGCAAAAAAGGCTCGTTGTTCAGGCCAAGTTCGTGGCCTTCACTCCACTGGGGCAGCCAGCGCCGAGCGAAATAGCCTCGCTAGTCGCTCAGCTCTGACAGCCGGGGCACCAATAAAGCTTGCGGGTGGCCATGAGCTCGATGGCTACGTTTACGCCGCAAACTCGGCAAGGCTGACCCTCGCGCTTATAGACGAAGTAGCGCTGATCGACCGTTGGGCGCTTGGTCAAAAACTCGTCGCGCGTAATCATGATGCCCTTTGCGACACCAACGGTGAGCAACTTAACGGAGTCGCGCCAAATCGCCTCGACCTGCTCGCGGCTAATGCTGTTGCCTGGGCGATGCGGGTCGAGCCCGGCCCGAAACAAAAGTTCTGCGCGATAGACGTTGCCGATGCCGCTGAGCACATCCTGGTTCATAAGCAACAGCCCGATTGCCGTTTTGGAGCGCAGTACCATCTGCACGAAACGCTCGCATTCGGCACCGGATTGATCTGGATTCAACGGGTCGGGGCCAGCCTTGGAGCGCAGCGCCTTCACCTGTTCATCCGTGAGAATCTCGCATGCCGTCGGCCCGCGAAGGTCGGCATAGTTTGTTTGAGTCTCAAAGCGCACCCGCACCTGACCCACTGGCTCGGGAGCAACCCCATCGGGCTTGGCCTCGAATCGCCACTTGCCATAGATTCCAAGGTGAATGCGAACCGTTAGGTCGCGGTCAAACTTGAGAAACATCTGCTTGCCGATGGCATAGGCCCGCACCAGAACCCGGTTGTCGAGTAGCGCGGACTCTGCGGCAAATCTGCCCTGCGGCGACCAGACCTTGAGTTGCTGGCCCGCGAACGTTTTCTGAAAGATTTTGGCCGTTCGGTGAACGGTATGCCCTTCGGGCACTTAGAGAATCTCTCCGGTCTGCTCGTATGCCGCAATCTTGCCGATGCGGCGCACGTGACGCTCGTCGTGACTGAATGGCTCGGCCACGAAGGCTCGAATGAGCTCTAAGACCTCGGCTTGATCGTGCTGGCGAGCACCAACCGCCACCACGTTGGCATCGTTGTGCTGTCGGGCGAGCTTAGCGGTGTCGAGGTTCCAAACCAAGGCAGCTCGGATTCCGGCGACCTTGTTAGCCGCAATCTGCTCGCCGTTGCCAGAGCCGCCGAGAACGATGCCCAAGGCCTCAACTCCGGCCTGCTGGTCGGCCACGACCGCGAGCGCTGCGTTGATGCAGAAAGATGGATAGTCGTCTAGCGGGTCGTATGAGGTTGGCCCGTGATCGAAAACCTCGTGCCCGTCAGCGCCGAGTTGCTCAATCAAGAAGTGACTGAGGTCGAGACCCGCGTGGTCGGTAGCAATGTGGATGCGCACTTGGTTATCTCTTTTCTTTCGTCAGCCAAAAGTAGGTTGCCGCGGCCCCGATAATCGAGCCGATGTAGTAGCCCGCTACGAAGACGTAAAGTTCACCCTCGATGGCAGAGCCAGCCGATCCCGACCCAGACTTTACTTGGCTTAGGGCAGAACCCAGCATGGCGATCACTGTGATCGCGATGATTGAAGAGCCTGAGATGCTCGCAAGGAATCGAGCCACCGCTCCTTTTCTGCGAACTGCTAGCCCTAAGAGTGACCAGAGCGCGAAGCTGGGCATGAACAGCCAGAGCACAGAGGCAACGGCTAAAGCTAAACCGGTGTTAAAGCTTCGAGCCGCAGCGCTTTCGATCAGCAGCGCTACGAGCCAACCAACGCCGAATACAGCAGAGGCTTCGGTCAGTGGTCCTGGGCGCAGGCGCAAGGCGGCTCCGATGTTCGGGATTAGCAAAAGGGTCAAACCGTTAGGCTAGACCATACCCATTTTGACACAGGAGTCAGTGTGCCCGGCGAAAACCTCACGCAGCTAGAAGCAATCGATCGCAAGCAGAAAGTTTGGGTCGAAAGCTACGAGATTGAGCTTGACCTCACCCGCGGAGACAAGGTCTTCGGTTCTCGCACCACCGTGCGTTTCGAGTCTGCAATGCCAGGTTCATCCACCTTTATCGATGCCATCACCGCCCGCGTCTACAAAGTAACCCTCAACGGCGAAGAGCTAGACCCAGAACTTGTCAGCGACGGAGTGCGGATTCGCCTGGACAACCTTGCGGCAGAGAACACCCTGGTAGTCGAGGCCGACGCGCTCTACATGCACACAGGCGAGGGCCTGCACCGTTTTGTCGACCCCGTGGATGGCGAGACCTACCTCTATTCGCAGTTCGAGGTGCCAGACTCGCGTCGAGTCTTTGCCGTATTCGAACAGCCGAACCTCAAGGCCACCTTTCAGTTCACCGTCATCGCGCCGAACCATTGGGTCGTGGTTTCGAACCAACAGACTCCCCCCGCCCAGGATGTCGGCAACGACAAGGCGGTCTGGCGTTTTGCCCCGACCCCGCGCCTTGCCTCGTATGTGACCACCCTTGTTGCAGGACCTTATCACGGCGAGTTCTCGAGCCTGGTCTCGAGCGATGGGCGCACGATTCCGCTCGGCGTCTATGTTCGCCAGTCGCTCAAGCAGTACCTCGAGGCAGAGCACTTGTTCGAGGTCTGCCGCAAGGGCTTTCCGTTCTTTGAGCGCGCGTTCGATCGCGCGTATCCGTTCGACAAGTACGACCAACTCTTCGTGCCGGAGTTCAACGCCGGAGCCATGGAGAACGCCGGCGCAGTGACCATCACCGAGACATACGTCTTTCGCGGCACCGTGCCTGGCTCAGTGCGCGAGCGTCGCGACACCACGATTCTGCATGAGCTTGCTCACATGTGGTTCGGCGACCTGGTCACCATGGACTGGTGGAACGACCTCTGGCTCAACGAGTCTTTCGCCGAGTGGGCTGCTGCCTTTGCGTCCGCCGAGGTCACCGACTGGGAGGCCTGGACGACCTTTGCCGTCAGCGAGAAGCTCAACGCATATCACCAGGACCAGCTGCCATCGACCCACCCCATCGTGGCCCCAATCAACGACCTCGAAGATGTGCAGGTCAACTTCGACTTCATCACCTACGCCAAGGGCGCCTCGGTAATCAAGCAGTTGACCGCCTGGGTGGGCACGGATGCGTTCTTGAAGGGCGTGGCCCAGTATCTACAGAAGCAGGCTTTCTCGAACGCGACCCTCGCCGACCTCTTGGGCGAGCTTGAGCAGACCAGCGGTCGGGACCTCAAGGAGTGGTCGAAGCTGTGGCTTGAGTCTGCGGGAGTCAACACTTTGCGCCTAGAGGTCGAGACCGACGACGAAGATGTGATCACGGCTGCTCGAGTGGTGCAGACCGAGGATGCCAGTGCTGGCCTGCTCAGGCCGCATCGCGCGGCGCTCGGCTTCTATGGCGAGGATGCCGGTTCAATCGTGCGATCCGAACGATTCGAGTTCGACGTACAGGGTGCGGTCACCGAACTGCCTGAGTTGGTTGGGCTTACGCGCGCACCGCTACTGCTGCTCAACGATGACGACCTCGCCTACGCAAAGATTCACCTCGATCCAGCGTCTTGGGACTTCGCGCGAAAGAACCTCGCCCGCATCGCCGACCCGCTCGCGCGCACCCTGCTGTGGACTGCCGCCTGGGAGAGCACTCACGACTTCGTCTTCACCGCGAGCGAGTTCATCGACCTCGTGCTGGCAAACATCCACGGCGAAACGGAACCAACAACCCTGCAGATAATCCTGCGAACCTTGGCCAAAGTGGCCAGGCTCTTTGTGCACGAGAGCAAGCGAAACGATACCCTCGCTCGCATCGCCGACGGGCTGTTCCACCTCGCTTCTGCGGCAACGCCCGGCTCGGACTTTCAGTTTCAGGCCGTCAAGTTCTTCACCCACTTTGCCATCACCGACCAACAGCTCGATCAGCTCGAGGGCCTGTTTGCCGAGCGACTCGCGCTGCCGGGGTTGGCGATTGACCAAGACCTGCGCTGGGACATCCTGGCCGGGCTTGCTGTTGGCGGGCGAGTCGGTGAGGAAGAAATCGATGACGAGTTCGCCAGGGACAACACCTCGAACGGGCAGCGCCTGTCGGCCCTAGCTCGCGCGGCCATCGCGACCCCAGAGGCCAAGGCCAAGGCCTTTGCCCGCCTCGTGGAGTCTGACGACCTCTCGAACGTAGTTCTGCGCGACACCGCGCTGGGATTCGGGCGAGTTAACAACACTGCCTTGCTGGAACCATTCATCGACCGCTACTGCGACGCCGTCGAGGGAATCTGGAAGGGCCGCACGTTCAAGATTGCCAACTATCTGATTGAGGGGCTTTACCCGATGCGCCTGACCAGCCCGGCGTTGGCCTCGGCAACCACGGCGCTGCTGGCACGCCCAGGCGTTCGAACCACCCCTGCCTTGGCTCGCAAGCTGTCTGAAAACTTGGATGAAATCAATCGCGCCATCAAGGCGCAAGCAAAGGATGCGGGGAACTAACGATGAGCGCACCAAACCTGGATTTTGCAGCCTGGGTTAGCGACGTTTGGACCAATTGGCACACGCTGATTCGAATCGTGGCGATTCTGCTGGTGACGCTCGTGGTTCGGTCGCTCGCGCTCGTCTCGGTGCGCCGGGTAGTGACCTCGATTGTCACCGGCGTTCGCGGCAAGGGTTCGAAGACTGTCGACAAGAAGGCCCGCACGCTCTCGCCACTAGACAACGAGCGACTCATTCAGCGCACCTCGACCCTCGGCTCGGTGCTCAGCAACTTCACCACGTGGAGCATCAACGTGATTGCCATCACGATGATTCTGCAGGAGCTGGGTGTTCAGGTTGGCGCGCTCATTGCCGGCGCCGGAATCCTCGGTGCGGCCATCGGTTTTGGCTCGCAGAGCCTGGTGAAAGACCTCATCAGTGGCCTATTCATCGTGTTCGAAGACCAGTTCGGGGTCGGCGATTCGGTCGATCTTGGCGATGCCAAGGGCGTCGTCGAGACCGTTGGGCTTCGAGTAACCCAGGTGCGCGACGGTGACGGAACTCTTTGGTACCTGCGCAACGGCGAGATCATCCGAGTTGGCAACCAGTCGCAGGGCAAGCCCAAGGTAGTGCTCGACGTGGTCGTGCCATACGACACCGACGTGGATGCTGCCGTTGCCGTAATCGGCGAGGCGGTGCGCAGCGGCGCCAAGAATCCAGCCGTGGTCGATGACATCGCCGGCGACGCCGAGGTCTGGGGTTTCAACTCGCTGAGTGGAGACACGGTTGCCATACGTGTTGTGCAGCCGGTCAAACCGGGTCGCAACGATGGTGTCGCGCGCGCGATTCGTGCCGCAATCAAGCCTGCTCTCGACGGTGCCGGAATCAAGTTGGCCACCACCGGCAACGCGATTCACGTGGTCGTCAACAACAAGGGCTAGACGAGCGAATTGACCGAAGAAACCGAACCAGCGGCGCCATCTGAGACCATCAAGCTCAGGGGCATCGATCGCGAACCAGTTGGTGGCAACTTCTTTGAGCAGGTTGGCGGTTCTGCCACGTTCAAGAGGTTGGTCGACAAGTTTTATGAGGGCGTCGCTGAAGATGGCATCCTGCGGCCTATGTACCCCGAAGACGACCTAGGTCCGGCGGCCGCCCGACTCAGGATGTTTCTCGAACAGTACTGGGGTGGCCCTACCACCTACCAGGAGCAGCGCGGTCATCCGCGTTTGAAGCTGCGGCACGCGCCTTTTCACATCAACCCGCTGGCACGCGAACGTTGGCTGTTGCACATGCGCGCGGCCGTTGACTCGCTGCAATTGCCGCCGCTCAAAGAGGCCGAACTCTGGGGCTACCTAGACCGAGCCGCCACGGCGATGCTCAACACCTTCGAAGACTGACCTAGAGGTTTTGCGCCGTGGTGGCTGCTCGCGCCACCACGTGGCCGTGTTCGCTCGACAGCCGAATCCAGCTCTGAGTCTCAAAAATGCCGACCTCTTCGTTCTCGGTCAGAAAGCCCAAGCCGGCTGCAACGAATGCGGCCCCCATGGGCACGCTGCTGTCGTAGGTCATGGCCCTGCCCCAGATTTCGCCTCTGATGCGTGCGGCAATCGGCCCGCCAACCGAGGTCGGCAGCGAGTCAGCAACCTCCTGGATGCCATCTTTGGCAATCTGGGTGAGCAAGGTCTCGTTCACCGAACCAACCTGCTCCCAACCAGCACGGGGCGGAGATATACCGGCCCAGGCCGAACGCACCGAGTCGGGCAAGACAACTTTTGCGTCGCGCGAGCGCCAGCGGGCGTTGTCGGCGATGTTCGCCAGCCGGTCCAAGACAGCCGCAATTGGAACCAGCGCATCGAGTTCGGCGTCGCCGTCAATCTGCATTGTCCGGAGCCCGAGAATGGTTGGCCCACCCTCGATGATGCTGCCCGAGAAGATTGGTGCCACATAGCAAGCGAGCACATTGCCAAAAGCGCGCAGGCGAACGAGCCCATCTGGGTCAAGCTTCTTAGCCCTCGTCAAAAATGACTGAAGGTCGATCGCGGACTCTTGGTCTAGCAGACTGAACTCGTTTTTCATACCCGTCTAAACTACCTGCCTTCGTCAAACACGCGACTAGATGGCGTAGTTTGGGCAGTGATGGTTGAAATACCGATTCCCAAAGATCCGCTAGCCGAGCTGCTGACTTCACTTGACCTTGCGCCTCTTGCGCCTGACTCCCCCGAGTTCAGGGATTCCACGGAAGACCAGTTCATCGGGCAGAGTCAGTGGATGCCCCACGGACGTGTCTTTGGCGGGCAGGTTCTTGCGCAGTGCCTGGTTGCCGCAACCCGCACCGTCGATGCAGACCGGCCAGTTCACTCGCTGCACGGATACTTCTTGCGCGCCGGCGACATTCAGCTACCCGTCACCTTTTCGGTCGACCGCCTGCGCGATGGCAGGTCTTTTTCGACCAGGCGGGTGCAGGCCTTTCAAAAGGGTCTTGCGATCTTTTCGATGATCGCATCGTTTCAAGACAGCGACCCCGGCATCGATCACCAGGATGCCCTGCCGGCCGGAATCACTCCCCCAGAAGAGCTACCAAGCGCCGCAGAGTTCATGGGCGAGAACCCTCATCCGGTCGCCCAGTATTGGGCCAAGGCCCGCCCATTCGACATGCGGCACGTGCCATCGCCGATCTACTTCTCGGTCGAGGGCGAGCGGGTTCCACACCAGGCGGTTTGGCTCAAAGCCCTAGGTGAACTACCCGCCGACACGGCCCTGCACACCGCGGCTCTGGCCTACGCGAGCGACTACTCGATTCTCGAGCCGATTTTTCGAGCACACGGCATCGCCTGGACGCATCCGGGGTTAAAGTCGGCGAGCCTAGATCACGCCATGTGGTTTCACCGCCAGGCCAAGGTCGACGAATGGATGCTCTACGTGCAAGAGTCCCCGAGCGCACAGGGCGGTCGAGGACTCTCACTGGGTCGAATCTTTAGCAGGGATGGCGCTTTGCTCGCCACCGTTGCTCAAGAGGGAATGGTTCGGGTTCCCGAACTCTCTTAGTCTCTGGTTAGGCGACGGTAGGTCGAGCGATGAGGCTTGGCGGCCTCTGCACCCAGGCGCGAGATCTTGTTCTCTTCGTATGCCTCGAAGTTTCCTTCGAACCAGTACCACTGGTCGGGGTTATCGTCGGTGCCCTCGTAGGCGAGGATGTGTGATGCCACGCGGTCTAGGAACCAACGATCGTGTGTGATGACCACGGCGCAACCCGGAAACTCGAGAAGTGCATTCTCGAGGCTAGACAGAGTCTCAACGTCGAGGTCGTTTGTTGGTTCGTCGAGCAGCAACAGGTTTCCGCCCTGCTTGAGGGTTAGCGCAAGGTTGAGGCGGTTGCGCTCACCACCCGAGAGCACGCCGGCAGGCTTTTGCTGGTCTGGACCCTTGAATCCGAAGGCTGCCACGTATGCACGCGATGGCATCTCGGTCTGGCCAACCTGAATGTAGTCGAGGCCGTCAGAGACGACCTCCCACAGAGTCTTGTTTGGGTCGATGCCGCCGCGGCCCTGGTCAACATACGAGACCTTGACGGTCTCACCGATCTTCAGGTTTCCGCCATCGAGTGGCTCCATGCCGACGATGGTCTTGAACAGGGTGGATTTTCCGACACCGTTCGGACCAATTACGCCAACGATTCCGTTGCGAGGCAGCGAAAAGGTGAGGCCATTTATTAGCGATCGGCCGTCGAAGCCCTTTTGCAGGTTCTGCGCCTCGAGAACGATGTTGCCAAGACGCGGGCCGGCGGGAATCTGGATCTCTTCGAAGTCGAGTTTTCTGGTGCGCTCCGCCTCGGTCGCCATCTCTTCGTATTTCGCGAGACGAGCCTTCGACTTGGTTTGGCGTGCCTTTGGAGTCGAACGAACCCACTCGAGCTCGTCGCTCAGACGCTTGGCCAGCTTGGCGTCTTTCTTGCCCTGAACCTCAAGGCGCTCGCGCTTCTTCTCGAGGTAGGTCGAATAGTTGCCTTCGTAAGGATAGGCGCGGCCGCGGTCGAGCTCGAGAATCCACTCGGCGACGTTGTCTAGGAAGTACCTATCGTGGGTCACTGCGAGCACGGCACCCGGATACTTTGCCAGATGCTGCTCAAGCCAGAGCACCGACTCGGCATCAAGGTGGTTTGTTGGCTCGTCGAGCAGCAAAAGGTCGGGCTTCTCTAGCAGCAACTTGCAGAGCGCGACTCGGCGGCGCTCACCACCCGACAGGTGGGTAACCGGAGTATCGCTCGGTGGGCAGCGCAGAGCGTCCATAGCCTGTTCGAGCTGCGAGTCGAGGTCCCAGGCGTCTAGGTGGTCGATCTCTTCTTGCAGTTGGCCCATCTCGGCGAGAAGGGTGTCAAAGTCTGCGTCTGGGCTAGCCATCTGTTCAGAGATCTGGTTAAAGCGATCGAGCTTTGCCTTGGTGCTCGCGACTGCCTCTTCGACGTTGCCAAGAACGGTCTTGGTCTCGTCGAGCGGCGGCTCCTGCATCAGCATGCCAACCGTGAAGCCTGGGCTGAGTCGCGCCTCGCCGTTGCTCGCACTCTCGAGGCCGGCCATGATCTTTAGAACGGTCGACTTACCGGCGCCGTTTGGGCCAACCACGCCGATTTTTGCGCCTGGATAAAAGGCCAAAGTCACGTCGTCGAGAATTACCTTGTCGCCGTGCGCCTTGCGCGCCTTAATCATTTGATAAATGAACTCAGCCATGAAAATGATGCCTTTTCGTTCGAAACCGAGCGCGAGAAGGCGCCCCTGAAGAATGCTTGCTTCGGATAAGTATATCCGACCAAAATGACTCAGCCTTGAGCCTCAAATGCAAGATTTTCAGGGGCGCCGAAGCCTAGACCAGCGCGAGGGGTGCGAGGTCTAGGCCGCTTTTACCGGCTACCCGAGCCAGAAACCTCAACCTCCTCGACATCGGCATCTTCTTGGTCAGTCGAATTTTCGTCTGTCGGGTCAACATCTTCGTCTGCGACCTCGCGCACCAGAACCGTTCTGGTAAAGCTTGCGGTTCCCCAGGTGAGGTCGTGGCCGAGCGCATCCGCTTCGATTTCGACAGAAGTGCCCGAACGCTCGCCGTTATCCCAGTCGCGAATGCGCAGCTTGCCGTTGACAAAGATGCGCTCACCCTTGTTGATCGAAGAGGCCGCGTTTACAGCCATCTGGCGAAAGGAAGTGATGGTGAACCAGTTGGTCTCGCCGTCGATCCACTTGTTTTGCGAGCGGTCGAACTTGCGAACAGAAGACGCGAGCCTAAACGAGGTGATCGGCAGGCCGTCTTGCGTGACGAGGTGCCTCGGAGTCGTGGCGACCAGCCCTGAGACCGTGTAAGTGTCTGACATTTAATGCCTCTCTCTATCGATCGATGCCGTTCATCGATTCGTCGATTCAGAGAGTCTGGCCCAGCCGCAAAAACGGCGCAGAACTTTTACACAGGGTTGTTTTTAGCCCAGGTAGCTAGCGAAACCGGCCCTAGCTTTGGCCATCTTTGGCGCAACCACGGCGTTGCAGTAGCCCTGGTTGGGATTCTTGGCAAAGAAGTCCTGGTGGTACTCCTCGCCCACCCAGAAGGTCTCGGCCTGCACAACCTGAGTCACGATCTGCCCATCCCAGTGTTCTTTGGCACGCTCGATCGCGGCCTCAAACAGTGCCTTCTGCGTGTCATCGGCATAAAACATCGCCGACCTGTACTGGGTGCCAATGTCATTGCCCTGTCGGTTGAGCTGCCGCGGGTCGTGAACCGTGAAAAAGATGTCGAGAATAACTTCGGCCGGAATCTTGGCCTCGTCGAAGATCACCTCGGCGACCTCGGCGTGACCTGTGTTTCCGTCGCACACGCGTTCATAACTGGGATTATCAAGTGCGCCACCCATGTACCCGACAACGACGTCGGTCACGCCCTCGAACTGCATGTATGCAGAGTCCAGACACCAGAAGCAACCACCGGCGAGAACAAAACTAGTCATGCCTCAAGCCTAAGCCAGACTCGGCTAGGCTCGGCTTGTGAACAGACGGAACCCTACTGTCGGGCTTGGCTACGCTCTAGCCGGTGCCGCGCTTTTTGGGCTCAACGCGTCATCCACAAGAGTTCTCGCAGAGTCGGGATATTCGGCGTCGCAGATCGTAATCTTCAGATCGCTGGCCAACATGATTTGCGCAGGCCTGGTGCTTTTGACCACGAACCGTGCTGCGTTTCGGATTAGTAGAGGAGAACTTCCGCAGCTATTTCTTTTTGGAATAGTCGGCGTTGCCGTCATGCAGTGGGCTTACACGAACGCGGTGTCTCTACTTCCAGTCGGCACGGCCCTGCTTTTTGAATACACGGCTGTGCTGTTTGTGCCGATAGCAACGCTGGTCTTTTTCAAAGAGAGACACTCGCCGGTGCTATGGGTCGGTGTTGTTGCCGTTCTGGCAGGCCTAACCACTATCTCGGGGCTAAGCACCGAGCCGCTTAATCGCGTCGGCGTTGGCTTCGCGATGCTGGCATCGGCGACCCTGACGCTCTATTTCATCTCGGCCGAGCGCATTCAACGCAAGCGAGATTCAATGTCGCTGCTGTTCTATTCGATGTTGATTTCGACTCTGTTTTGGATGCTCGTCAACCCAGGCGCTATCTCCTCGAGCGCCAACCCCGTTGATGCGATTTCGCTGGGTGGCAACTTAGGCCACCAGCACGCGCCGGCCTGGCTTCTGCTCGCCTGGGTAGCCCTGGCTGGCTCATTCGCGCCGATGCTTTTCTCTTATCTGGCGCTGCGTTCTCTGACGGCAACAGCGGTGGGTGTGGCATCAACCGCCGAGACGATCTTTGCGTTTCTGTTCGGGTGGCTCTGGCTGGCGCAGCCGGTTTCTAGCGCGCAGTGGCTGGGCGGCATCCTTGTAGTTGGCGGAATCATCGCCGCTCAGCTGTCGAGGCGAACTACTTCTTTTTAGCAACCATGGCGATGCCAACCGGAATGGGACGGTACCAGGCTTCATTTGGCAAATCGAGTCGCTGCAATACGCCCTTAGTCTTGACGATCATGGTGGTTGATCCGCCGCCATCGACGCGAACAGCCTCTGTGGCTCCCAGTTGCTGAGCAATCTCGGCCATCTGGTGAGCCGTTGCTCCACCAACGCGGAATCCGTTGTCGATCATGTTGATGCCCGACGTTGCCGTGATCAACCAGATCTGACCCTTGGTGTTCCAGGCGATCACAGAACGCGGACGAATCTGCTCTTCATTGCCGTTGCAGGTGATGACGACCTTTTTGTTCTGAAGAATTTGAGGGCCGCGACCCACCGCCATGAGTGCCGGAAGTTTGCTATCGGTTGCGTAGCTGCGGTTCAGCACGACGGCGGTGCCCACCCGCAGAGTTGCCGGGTCAACTCCAGCCTTTACCGCGGCCGCGCCGGCGAAGGCAACCACAACTTGGCCAGGCTGAACAACGATTCCATCTGCAGACGAATACTTGCCAACCACGGTCGAGGTTCTTGTGTCGATAACGACCATGAATGCCATGTTCGGAACAGATCCGTTCCAAGTCGCATCGAATAACCAAGCACCCTGGCCATAAGGGTTGTTCGGGTCGTTAGGCGCTTCGTTGGTGTTGACGGCGATGATCGGCAGGCTCGATGAGTTGCCCCACTTGAGTGAGCCCGACATTGTGATCGTGTCTGCGTTTGGCACTCGTTGATACGGCGCCTCTGGCTTGACGTAGATGGCCTTCTGGCCGACAACCGCAGTTTGCAGGGCTATAGCTGCCGTGCCAACGGCGCTGATCACGAAACCGGTCTTGGGCTTGCGGGTACTGCCGGTTTTGGCAACGCCCACAATCTTGCCCTTGGCATCGATGGCGATGGATGCCTTGCCTCGTGGAATGGCACTGTGCGCGTAGTCGGCAGTAAAGACCTGGGCCGAGTTCAACTTGTATTTGGGCAGGTTGAGGGCGACCAGCGGGATGGCGGCGTTCTGGCCGAAGGTGACAGAACCACCGGAGCCAAGTGCCGTGTAGCCGACTGAGTCTGCGACGGACTTCTTTGAGATAGCAAAGACCGTGGTGGTGCGTGGCGGAACATACTCGGGAATGCTGTTTGCGACCAAGGCACCCCAGGGTGCGTTGCTTCCGCCAAAGAAGTAGTCGTCGTTCATGTGGGCAAACGCACCCGACTGAGCGGCTAGGTCGAGCTGGTTGGCCACGGCGCCGATCTTGGTAAATGTCGGAACGATTTCGGCTGTGTTGAGTGACGCAGTGACATAAGAGTATTTGGTGGGAATGTTGGTTGGGTTAGCGACGCCGGCGGCAAAGGTGTAGGCGCGAGCATAGATGCCGGGGCCGATGCTCGAGTTGAAGGCGACTTTGCCCTTGGTGATCTTCAGGGCGGGAATGCAGGGGTTTGCGGCAGAAGCCGATTGAGCCACACCGAAGGTCAACACGGAAGCGGCAATGACCGCGAGCGCGGCGACTTTCTTGCCCATCTTGAACTCCATGAAACCAAGGCTATTGCATTCATCTTGGCCGTCTCGTGTTTTTCTGCTGAGAGGTGCCTGAGAGATTCGGCTAGGCTCAAATCCAACAGAAGGAGAGCGATGTCGACCCCCGAACGTGCGCCGATGCACAGTTCTAACGAGCGCACGAAGGCCCTTCGCGAGAAGGTCATCGAATACGCCAAGAGGCGCATGGAGCTTGACCCCGCTCCCCTAGATCGTCCTCAGACTCTGGATTATCTTCAGCAGGTTGTGCCGCCAACGATTACCGAGGCCGGTCTAGGAGGCGAACGTGCCCTCGAGCTGTTTGCCGAGGTGCTCGCACCTGCCTCGCTTTCGACCGACCATCCTGGTTATTTGAGCTTCATTCCAACCGCTCCAACCGAGGCCGCGACGCTATTTGACCTCGTCGTGTCTGCGTCCTCGATCTATGGCGGCAGCTGGCTCGAGGGAGCCGGCGCTGTTTATGCCGAGAACGAGGTACTCAGCTGGCTTGCCCGTGAGTTCGGAATGCCCGAGAGCGCCGGCGGCGTGTTCGTGCAGGGCGGCACCATCGGAAACCTCTCTGCCCTGGTGGCCGCCCGCGACCACGCCAAGCGCAGGCTTGCGGCAGAGTCATGCCAGCAGCCGCCAAGGTTTGCGGTGCTCTGCTCGGCTGAGGCGCACTCGTCGATCAAGTCTGCAGCCGCCGTCATGGACATCGATGTCATTAAGGTTCCCGTCGACTCCAGCGGCCGAATGACCGCTGCCGCAGTGGCGCAGACACTTGAAACCAACCCGGATGGCGTGTTTGCGATAGTCGCCACCGCGGGCACCACCAACTTTGGAATCGTCGACGACCTGACGGGCATCGGCTCGATTGCCCGCGAGCGAGGCATTTGGTTCCACGTCGATGGCGCCTACGGCCTTGCTGCCGCACTCGCACCCTCATCGCGGCATCTGTTTGAGGGCGCCGCCCTCGCAGACTCGGCAATCGTCGACCCGCACAAGTGGCTGTTCGCGCCTTTTGACGCGTGCGCACTGATCTATCGCGACCCTGAGATTGCGCGAATCGCGCACACCCAGTACGGCGAGTACCTAGAGACACTCAATAAGCCCGGCGAGTGGAACCCCAGCGACTACGCATTCAACCTCACTCGTCGAGTGCGCGGACTGCCACTCTGGTTCTCGCTGGCCACTCACGGTGCAACGGCATACCGAGAAGCCATCGAAGAGAACATCTCGCTGGCTAAGCTCATCGCGGCAGAGATCGAGTCGCGCGACTACCTGCGGCTGGTGCGCGAACCCGAACTCTCAATCGTGGTTTTCGAGCGCAACGGCTGGACCCTCGAGGACTACGAGATCTGGGGCGCCGACCTGCTCGAGAAGCAAATCGGCCTGGTTCTGCCGTCGTCCTTAAATGGCCGGCCGCATACAAGATTTGCCATCGTTAACCCGCGAACCACATTCGAGTTGCTGGTCGAGATTCTCGACACCATGAAGCCATAGGCAGAAAGTCTGAGCATGAAGGTCACCAAGGCATCGGCGCTTCCCTCTCTCGCTCGCACGGGTGAGTCCCACCGCCCAATCGTCACCGTCGCCCTCGTTCAGACCAGATGGCACGAAGATGCAGCCGAGCACGACGCAACCATTGAAAACGGCGTGCGACTCGCGGCCGAAGGCGGCGCGACCGCGGTGTTCTTACCAGAGCTCACTCTGAGCCGCTACCCCGCCGACGCAATGCCAATCGGCGACGCTCAGGCCACCGCTGAAGAACTTGAGTCTGGCCCAACTCTCGCGCTGGCCCGTCGGCTAGCCCAAAAGTACGGCGTCTGCGTGCACGCATCCTTGTTTGAAAAGAACCCGAGTGACGCGGTTCGCGGCCTAAACACAGCGATTCTGGTTGCCCCCGGCGGCGAGGTCGTGGGGCGAACACGCAAGCTTCACATTCCGGTGACCGAGGGGTATTTCGAAGACCAGTACTTCGCTCCCGGCCCAGCCGGCGATGGGTCGCTGCAGTCCGAGGCCTACCCTGTTTACCCGGTCGATCTCGGCAACGGATCGGCCACGTTCGGCCTGCCCACCTGCTGGGACGAGTGGTTTCCTGAAGTTGCCCGCGAATACTCGCTTAGGGGCGCCGAGATCCTCGTGTACCCAACGGCGATCGGCTCAGAACCCGACCACCCCGAGTTCGACACACAGCCACTCTGGCAACAGGTGATCGTGGGCAACGGCATCGCAAATGGCACCTTCATGGTCGTGCCGAATCGCTATGGCTTCGAGGGTTCGCTCACCTTTTATGGCAGCAGTTTCATCAGCGACCCATACGGTCGGGTGCTCGCAAAGGCATCGCGCGACCAAGACGAGGTGCTAATCGCAGAACTAGACCTCGACCAGAGAGGAGATTGGCTCAAGTTGTTTCCGTTCTTGGCTACCCGTCGCCCCGACACCTACGGCTTGCAGACCAAACCGGTCACGAATCCGAGGGTTTTCGGCGGCGAAGGAGCTCAGGGCGGCATTCCGGGAGTCGCCCAGTGACCCCGCAAAACAATCAACCAGGATGGACGATGCCACCCGAATGGGCCGCGCACGAGCGAACCTGGATGGCCTGGCCAACCGCTGGCTACACGCTTGGCGATGACCCAGCCCAACACCGAGCAGCCCGCGAAGCTTGGGCGGCCGTCGCCAACGCGATCGTCAATTTTGAGCCGGTTTCTATGCTGTGCAACGAGCATGACTTTGCGGTCGCTCGCGAGTTTCTCGACCCGCGAGTCGAACTGGTCGCGGCGAAACTCGACGACGCGTGGGCTCGAGACATCGGCCCAACCTTCGTCAAGGCCGACTCGGGGCAAGTCGCCGCGGTCCGCTGGATTTTCAACGGCTGGGGTCAATCGACCTGGGCATCCTGGCAAAACGACCGCAGGATCGGCAAGAAGGTGGCCAAGCTGGCCGGAGTGGATCGCATCGACTCGCCTCTGATCAACGAGGGCGGCGCCATCCACGTCAACGAACGGGGCGACCTACTGCTTACCGAGACAGTTCAACTCGGCGAGGGCCGCAACGAGGCGTGGACGAAGGCCGAAGTCGAGGCCGAACTGCACCTGCGCCTCGGCACCAGGCGCGCTATCTGGATCCGCCGCGGCCTAACCCGCGACTACGACGAGTTCGGCACGCGCGGCCACATCGACATCGTTGCTTGCTTTGCCCCAGGCGGCAAGGTTCTCGTGCACGACCAGCAGTACCCGGAGCATCCTGATTTTGCGGTGAGCCACGAGGTTATTCGCACGCTCGAGGAGGCCGGCCAACTTGAGATAGTCAGGGTGCCTGCTCCACAACAGCTAAAAGACTCAGATGGATTCGTCGATTACTCGTACATCAACCACTACGTGATCAACGGCGCGGTGATCCTTTGCGCGTTCGATGACCCGAATGACTCGGTTGCAAAGGCGATTCTTGAGTCGGTTTATCCCGGCCGAAAGGTCATCCTGGTCGACGCCAGAGAGATATTTGCGCGTGGTGGCGGCATTCACTGCATTACGCAGCAGCAGCCCGCTTAGTTAGTTAGCGCCCAGGTGCAGGCTGCCCGCTAGCTGGGCGAGAATAAAGGCAATCACGACGGTGAAGACAACTACAAGAGAAACTCGACGGATGCGCTTCTCGCGCTTTGTGCGTTGGGACATGATTCCATCGTAACCTAGAGGGGTGTCTAAAGTTCTAGCTTCCCTTCCCGTCGGCGAAAAAGTCGGCATCGCTTTCTCTGGTGGTCTCGATACCTCCGTCGCCGTCGCTTGGATGCGTGAAAAAGGCGCCATTCCATTCGCGTACACCGCCAACCTCGGCCAGTACGACGAAGATGACATCGACTCGATTCCAGGCCGCGCCACCGAGTACGGCGCAGAGGCCGGGCGCCTTGTTGACTGCCGTCAGTCGCTCGTCGAAGAGGGCCTAGCGGCCATCGCCTGTGGCGCGTTCCACCTTCGCACGGGCGGCAAGACCTACTTCAACACCACTCCCCTCGGCCGCGTCGTCACCGGCACCCTGCTGGTTCGCGCCATGCGCCAAGACGGCGTCGAGATCTGGGGCGACGGCTCGACCTACAAGGGCAACGACATTGAGCGTTTCTATCGCTACGGTCTGCTCGCTAACCCAAACCTGCGCATCTATAAGCCTTGGCTCGACGCAGACTTCGTCAACGAGCTCGGTGGCCGCAAAGAGATGAGCGAGTACCTACTCGAGCGCAAGCTGCCATACCGCCAATCGAAAGAGAAGGCCTACTCGACCGACGCCAACATGCTCGGCGCAACCCACGAGGCAAAGTCGCTCGAACTTCTCGACACCTCGCTCGAGATCGTCGAGCCAATCATGGGTGTCAAATACTGGGATGCATCGGTTAGCATCCCGAGCGAAGACGTCACCATCCAGTTTGTTCAGGGTCGCCCGGTTGCCATCAACGGAGAGTCGTTCAAAGACTCTGTGGCCCTGATGTACAAGGCGAACGAGATCGGCGGGCGTCACGGCCTCGGCATGAGCGACCAGATCGAGAACCGCATCATCGAGGCGAAGAGCCGCGGAATCTACGAGGCTCCCGGCATGGCCCTGATCTTCATCGCCTACGAGCGTCTGATCACCGCGATTCACAACGAAGACACCATCGCGAACTATCACGCAGAGGGTCGCCGCATGGGTCGTCTGCTCTACGAAGGTCGCTGGCTAGACCCTCAGACCCTGATGCTGCGCGAGTCGCTAACCAAGTGGGTCGCATCCGCAGTGAACGGCTCGGTCACCCTACGTCTTCGCCGCGGCGACGACTACTCGATTGTCAACACTCAGGGCGAGGGTTTCTCGTATCACCCAGAGAAGCTTTCGATGGAAAGAACCGAGGATGCCGCTTTTGGCCCGACCGACCGCATCGGCCAGCTGACCATGCGCAACCTCGACATCGCAGACACCCGTGCCAAGCTTGACCTCTATCGCAAGCAGGGGCAAATCGAGGGCGGCCAGTTCGAGCTGACCTAAACACTCACAAATAGTAAAAAGAGGAGCGCAAAAGCGCTCCTATTTTTTTTGACTTTATGAGTCTCGACCAGGTTCGCCGGTCGGCCCCGTGGCTCCCACTTCTCCGGCGGCTCCGGTAGCTCCGGTAGCTCCGGTAGCTCCGGTAGCTCCTGTAGCTCCGGTAGCTCCGGTTGAGCCCTTGAAACCAGCTGGGCCGCGCAAACCCATCCTCTTGCTTCGGTCTCGCAGGATGTCCCAGAGGTAGAGATAAAAGATCGGCAAAACGATGTCTGTGATCGTGAAGATTGGGTACTGAATCAGATAACCGGTGTACCAAACGCCGTGTTGCAAGAAGAGTGTGATGTGGCTCAGGATGAGCGAGATTGGCCAGAGCAGACCGACCACAGGCAAAAACCCAATCAAGTTTCGGTAGCCAGCAGAGTAGCGAATGAGAATCACGGGTGGACCAACCAGCAGCAGCATCCAACCAAACGACGAGAGAGTCAGCTCAAACGCGCGCAACCCATCGCCTTCTGCCATGGGGTTGAACAAGAAGAAACGTGGAAAAGTCAACACCACGCCCACGATGAAAAGTGACATGAAAACTCCAAGCCCGCCGACGGTGAGTCGGTGACTCACTCGTTGGTGCTCTTCATCTTTGGTTAGGTGCAAATCGATCATCTGGGTTCCTTTTTGTGTGGGTGTTGCTAGTTGACTTGGTAGGTGCCTGAAACATAGAAGTAATCCTGAGTGGTTAGCGCAAGTGGCGAGTTGTGGTCCATCCAGATATCTTTGGCACCTGAGTGATACATAAGCGAGAGGCTGGTAGAGCTAGCGTCGGCGTCGCCGTAAATCTGGTAGTGAGCATTCGCCGTCAGATCATGTAGGCCACCATCTCTAAACACATAGTCATCAATCGGCGCGAATGGCAGGGTGAGCGAGTAATGACCTGAGCCAAAGTTTGTCACTGTCGACAGGTTTACCTTGATTCTGAAATTGATCATGTTGCCGATTTGGATGTAGCTGCCCGTCGCGGGGTTTGCTGAGTAAGTCAGCCCGGTACCGGCGAACGAAGGGGTGTACGAGACGAGTGCGCCCGCTACCCCTGGTGGGCCTTGAGGTCCTGCAACGCCTTGAGGCCCTTGTGCCCCAGTCGCACCTGTGTCACCTTTAGGGCCAGTTGCGCCAGTTGCACCGGTATCACCTTTGGGACCGGTAGCACCAGTCGCTCCTGTCGAGCCAGTATCACCCTTAGGTCCGGTCAAGCCAATAGGCCCCATCGGCCCAGTTGCACCATCCGCGCCATTAGTGCCGTTGGTTCCGTTGGTTCCGTTGGTTCCGTTAGTCCCATCGATACCGTTTGCGCCAGTCGCACCCGTATCGCCCTTGGGGCCGGTCAAACCAATCGGCCCCATCGGCCCAGTTGCACCATCAGCACCATTAGTGCCGTTCGTACCGTTCGTGCCATTGGTTCCGTCCGTACCGTTCGTGCCATCAGTACCATTCGTGCCATCAGTACCATTCGTGCCGTCAGTACCATTCGTCCCATCAGTACCATTCGTGCCATCAGTACCATTCGTACCGTCAGTACCATTCGTCCCATCAGTACCATTCGTGCCATCAGTACCATTCGTACCGTCAGTACCATTCGTCCCATCAGTACCATTCGTCCCATCAGTACCATTCGTACCGTCAGTACCATTCGTCCCATCAGTACCATTCGTGCCATCAGTACCATTCGTACCGTCAGTACCATTCGTCCCATCAGTACCATTCGTCC
>CANGNR010000002.1 GCA_947455385.1 Microbacteriaceae bacterium | reverse complement strand
AGGCGTTCGTTGTTGGGTTGGTTGCCGTTTTCGTATGCAAACGAGCGATGGGTAAGCGCGAGCTCGAGGAGCTCAGCCTTGACCTCGACTCCTAGACGGGCGCTTAGCGCATCCAGGCTCATCGCTTTACTGCGAAAGTCTTAGGCGTCAGCGACCTTGCGGCCCTTGTACTCCATGAACAGCGGGGTGCCGTTGGAGTCCTCGACCAGCTTGGCGCGGTGAGGCAGGCTGTAGACGGTCTTGCCGTTTTCGATGGTCTTGACCAGGGTGACCTCAGCGGCCTTCCACTGCGAACGACGTGCGTGAGTGCGGCTGCGCGATAGGCGTCTCTTAGGTACTGGCATCAGTTGTCCTTAAGTTTCTCTAGGGCGCTCCAACGCGGATCTACCGCGGCTTCGTGCCGGTGTTGCGGGTTTTCTGCCAACTTCACGCCACATTCGGCGCACAAACCAAGGCAACTTTCATTGCACACAGGTTGGAAGGGAAGGCTTAGAACCACTTCGTCTCGAATAACTTGCTCAAGATCAATGGATTCATCGATGACCGCAAGTTCTTCTTCGTCCGTAACAGAATAGGCGAAAAGCTCCTGAAAATCTACCTCCACGGGCAGTGTCAGTGGCTCGAGGCATCTGCTGCACTCGGCTTTGGCCTCGGCGAAGGCATCTCCGGTCGCCAAAATGCCCTCGTGCACCGACTCGAGGCGCACATCCACTTCGATATTCGAGCCTGCCGAAACGGCTACGACGCTGTTGGTGAAAGGCTCAGCAAGCGGCACGTCTAGGGTGTGCTCGCGCATCTGACCTGGCTTGTTGATCAGGTCGCGAACAGAGATTGAGAAGCGCGAAGTCATCTGCTGCTACTTCGAAGTCTTGTTGGCGGCGGTCGCCTGAAGCGCCTTGACGAATACCGAAGGCACGTACTTTTCGACAGATCCACCGAGGTCGGCAACCTGCTTTACAAGCGAGGATGAAACGAATCCGTGCTGAGGGTCGCTAGGCAAGAAGATCGTCTCGACGCCGGCGAGGTCGCGGTTTACGCGGGCCATTGGCAGTTCGTATTCAAGGTCTGCGTTGTTGCGCACGCCCTTCACCAGGGCACTAGCGCCGACCTTGCGGCAGTAGTCAACGAGCAGACCGCCGTCGAGCGAGTCGATCACGATCTTGACGTGCGCGGCACTCGGAAACGACGTGCCAAAGCGGCCGGCCTCGGCGAGGCTGTGCTTGATGAGCTCAACGCGCTCCGCGCTCGAGAAGCGCGGCGACTTGCCAGGGTTGTGCACAACGAGGATGTGCAGCTCGTCGAAGAGTCTGGCTGCGCGGGCTGCGATGTCTAGGTGCCCAAAGGTTAGTGGGTCAAAAGAACCTGGATAAACGGCGATGCTGGTCATGAAGACAGGTTACCAGCGCTAGGACTTGGCGAGGTTTTCTTGAGCTGCCTCGTCGATGCGCGCGAGGTCGGCCGCGAGCAGCGGATGCCGCTCGAGCGTGGGATCGGCGGCCAGAATCTCGGCGGCATCCGAGCGAGCGGTCTGAATAAGTTCGGCATCGCGAACCACGCGCAGCAACTTGAGCGCTGAGCGGCCGCCCGACTGGGTCGAACCGAGCACGTCGCCCTCGCGACGCAACTCGAGGTCGATCTCGCTCAACTTGAAGCCGTCGGTGGTCGAGGCCACCGCCTCGAGGCGCTCGAGCGCCAAAGTGGCGTCTTCTGCCGCCGACAGCAGCAGGCATAGGCCGGCGTGGCCACCGCGCCCAACGCGGCCGCGAAGCTGGTGCAGCTGCGAGATGCCAAAACGTTCGGCGTCGAGCACAACCATCACTGTGGCGTTTGGCACGTCAACACCAACCTCAATAACCGTGGTCGAAACCAGGATGTCGAGCCTGCCCGCCGCGAACTCTGCCATCACCGAGGTCTTTTCTTCGGTTGCCTGACGCCCGTGCATTAGCCCAATGCGAAGCTTGCCGACGCTCGGGTTAGATCGAAGCGCCTCGGCGACGGCAACCGCTGCGGCTAGCGGGCGCTTTGGCTTAGTGGCATCCTCGACGGTCTCGTCATCGAGATCCGGCTGTGCTTCCTCCGGCGCATCATCGCCGTCGATTCGCGGGCAAACCACGAACGCCTGACGGCCGGCCGCCACCTCTTCGGCAACGCGCGCCCAGACGCGAGCAACCTGCGCCGGGTTCTGCTCGCGCACGACGTGAGTCGTGATGCCGCGACGCCCACCGGGCAGCTCGGTGAGCGTGGATACCTCGAGATCGCCAAACACGGTCACCGCGAGGGTTCGCGGAATCGGCGTCGCCGTCATCGTCAAAACGTGCGGTGGCAGCTTGCCCTTCAGTCGCAGAGCCTCTCGCTGCTCAACGCCGAAGCGGTGCTGCTCATCGACCACGATCAGTCCGAGGTCGAAGAACGAAACCGCCTCGGCGATCAGGGCGTGAGTTCCCACAATGATTTGCGCCTTGCCGCTCACGATCTGCAGCAGCGCCCGCTTCTTTTCGGCCGCCGGCATCTGGCCGGTCAACAGGGTTAGCCCGAGTCTCTTGGCCAGGTCGTGCCCGAGCGTGCGCTCGATCGAGGCGAAGTGCTGCGATGCCAAGACTTCGGTTGGCGCCAACAGCGCCGACTGGCCACCCGCATCGGCGACGACGAGCATCGCTCGCAGCGCCACGAGCGTCTTGCCAGAGCCGACTTCGCCCTGAAGCAGTCGATGCATCGGATGCGGCCGCGCCAGGTCATCGGCAATTTCGTTGCCAACGGCAATCTGGCCAGCGGTGAGGTTGAAAGGCAACGATGCGTCGAACGCCGCCAGAACCCCGTCTGCGGTCGCAACACGAGGGGTCGACTCCTCGGCGGCTGCCAACCGTTTTCGCTTCAACAGGGTCGCCTGAAGGCTGAACGCCTCGTGATAGCGCAGGGTGTCGCGGGCCGCCATCCACTCGTGTGCCTTGGCGGGGCGGTGAATCTTTCGCACGGCGTCATCTGCCGAGAGCAGCCCGTGCCTTGCAATGAGCTCTTTCGGCAGCGACTCCTCGAGTGGCGCGAGCGTGTCGAGCACGATACCCATCGCACGCTGAATCATCCAGGTGGTGACCACCGAGCTGGCCGGATAAATCGGAATCGGCAGCTCAGCCCAGGCCTTGGCATCCTCGTCGGCGATTGACTCCGGAAAGAGCTCGTAGTCGGGGTGCGCGAGTTGAATCTGACCGTTGTAGATCGAGGTCTTGCCGGCGAACAGGCCGCGCATGCCCGGCTTGAGATCCTTGGCGCGCCAGGCCTGGTTGAAGAAAGTAAGGCTCATGGTGCCATCGCCGTCGGTGATTCGAATCTCGAGAATCGAGCCAGCCTTGCCCTTGATGCGGCGCTCGCGAACATCCTGGATGTCGGCTACAACCGTGACCGCCTCGCCAATCGGAATCTGCGCGATTGGCGTCAACTCGCCGCGCGTCGAATAGCGGCGAGGAAAATGTTCGAGCAAGTCGCCGACCGTTTTGAGCCCTAAATGCTTGGCAAAGGCCTTTGCCGTGCGGTCGCCGAGAACGCGGTCGAGGTTCTCGGTAGGCAAAAGCATGGTTCAATGCTATTCATGACCCGAATCATCGGCGGGCTAGTCGGCTCGATCAAACTTGCGTCGCCGGCCAAGGCAACCCGTCCAACCAGCGACCGCATCCGTGAAAGCATCTTCTCGAGGCTCGAGGCTAGAGCCGCCATCGAAGGCAAGACGGTTGCCGACCTCTACGCCGGAACCGGTGCCCTGGCGCTCGAGTCGCTGAGCAGAGGCGCATCCGAGGCCGTAATGGTCGAACGTGATGGCAAGGCAGCCGCCGTCTGTGTTGCCAACGCATACAAGGTTCAAAAGGCTCTCGACAAACAAGACATTGAAGTCGCCACCAAAATCGTCAACAAGAGCGTCAAGCAGTTTTTGGTTGAGAATCAGGTCGAGCTCGGCCTCGTTTTCATCGACCCGCCATACGAGATCGCCAACGAAGAGGTGACCGAAAACCTGGCCGCGCTGCTGCCTACACTGAGCAAGGATGCGACCGTAATCGTCGAAAGATCTTCGAGAGACGCCCAGCCCGAGATTCCAGAAGGCTACGAGCTAGAAGATGCCAAGAACTACGGTGACACCACCGTTTACTGGTTGACGCTCAGCGACTAAATGTGACGCTCAGGCGCACCAATGTAAAGCTGCTGTGGGCGGCCAATCTTTGTTGCAGGGTCGAGATTCATCTCGCGCCAGTGCGCAACCCATCCTGGTAGGCGACCGATAGCAAACAGCGCGGTAAACATGCGCGGAGGGAATCCGAGTGCCTTGTAGATAACGCCGGTGTAGAAATCGACGTTCGGGTAGAGCCTGCGCTCGACGAAGTAATCGTCTGCGAGAGCGGCGGCCTCGAGCTCCTTGGCTATGTCGAGCAGCGGGTCGTTGACGCCAAGCTCGGCGAGCACGCGGTCGGCGGTGGCCTTGACGATCTTGGCGCGCGGGTCGAACGACTTGTAGACGCGGTGGCCGAAGCCCATGAGGCGAATGCCGTCTTCTTTGTTCTTCACGCGGTTGACGTAGGTCTGAACCGAGTCACCAGAAGCATGGATGGCGTTGAGCATCTCGAGCACGGCCTCGTTGGCTCCACCGTGCAGAGGGCCGAACAGCGCGCTGATGCCGGCCGAAACGGAGGCAAAGAGGTTGGCCTGCGACGAGCCAACCAGGCGAACCGTCGAGGTCGAGCAGTTCTGCTCGTGGTCTGCGTGCAGGGTGAGCAGGGTGTCGAGCGCGTTGGTGACGATTGGGTTCTGCACGTATTCTTCGGCCATGGTGCCAAAGCACATGCGCAAGAAGTTTTCGACCATGCTGAGCGAGTTGTCTGGGTAAAGCAGCGCCTGACCGAGGCTGTTCTTGTGCGAATAGGCGGCCAAAACGGGCATCTTGGCTAGCAGGCGAATGGTCGAGAGCTCAACCTGAGCAGCATCGTGCGGGTTGAGCGAGTCCTGGTAGAAGGTCGAGAGAGCAGAGACACCGGCGGCCAGAACTGACATCGGGTGAGCGTTCTGCGGCATCGCTTGAAAGAGGTTCTTGAGGTCTTCGTGAATCAGCGTGTGACGACGAATGCGTTCGTCGAAGTTGGCCAGTTCATCGGCGCTTGGTAGCTCGCCGTAAATCAACAGGTAGGCAACCTCAAGGTAAGAGCGCTTCGACGCAAGCTCCTCGATCGGGTAGCCGCGGTAGCGCAGAATGCCCTGGTCGCCGTCGATGTAGGTGATCGCCGAGCGGGTCGATGCGGTGTTAACGAATCCCTGGTCGAATGCATTTAGGCCGGTCTGCGCGTTCAACTTCGACAGGTCGATGACTGATGCGCCATCGACCGCTGAGAGAATCGGAAACTCGGCGGATCCGCCGGGATAGTTGAGTGTGACCTTGTTCGAAGGCGTGCTTTCGCTCAACTTTGCTCCTAAAAATCTGGGTGTTTTATAAGCCTATGGCATCGCTGAGGCGCTTTGCGGCCTCGGCAATATGCGCATCGGTTGCGGTAAGCGAGAAACGAACGTATTCGCTTGGGCCCTCGGTATAGAAGGTTCCCGGCACGACCACGATGCCAAGGTCGGCCATGCGATCGACGGTCGCAAAGGCGTCTTCGCCGAGGGTCGCCCACAGGTAAAGGCCTCCCTTGCTGTCGGCAAGTTCGAAACCATAACTCTTGACCGCTTCAAGCAACACCTGGCGACGCTCGCGATAGAGCTCCTTTGCGACTGCCACGTGCTCGTCGTCGTTGAGAGCAGCAACCATGACTCGCTGCGTCGGGGCCGGGGTGTTTAGCCCGGAGTGCATGCGAAGGTTCACGAGGCCCTTAATTAGGGATGCCTCCCCCACCGCGAATGCTGCGCGATAGCCAGCCATATTCGACTGCTTGCTGAGCGAATAAACCGCCAGGATGCCGTCGTGGCTGCCGCCACACACGCGCGGATCGAGCACGCTCGGAATCAGCTCGTGCTCCCACTCATCCCAGCCGAGCTCGGCGTAGCACTCGTCGCTGGCCAGCAGCGCGCCTAGTTCGCGAGCGCGGTCGACGGCCGCCTTCATCTCGGCAACGCCGAGCACGCGCCCATCCGGGTTGCCTGGCGAGTTGATCCAGGCGAGCTTGGTGTTTGCCGGCCACTTGGCTGGGTCGGCCTCACTCACAATCTGGGCGCCACAAAGGGCAGCGCCAACCACGTATGCCGTGTAGGCGACGGTTGGCTGAACAACGACATCGCCGGGACCAAGCCCCATCAGCAGAGGTAGCCAAGAAATAAGTTCTTTAGAACCAATGGTCGGCATGACCTGGTTGGGGCTAAGGCCCTCGACTCCTCTGCGGCGCGCAAACCAGTCGACTACGGCGTGCTTGAACTCTGGCGAACCGCCAGTGGATGGGTAGCCTGGTGCATTGCTCGATGCCTCTAGAGCTTCTTGAATCACGCTCGGAGTCGGGTCGACTGGCGAACCAACCGAAAGATCAATCGCGCCACCGGCGTGCAGTGCAGCCTTTGCGGCATATGGCTTTAGTTGCTCCCAGGGATACTCGGGGAGACGATCAAACAACGCTATTCGCCTTGAGCCGGAACGGCCTTGACCACCGCGTGATCGCCGTCAACCTTGCCGACCTTAGCTGCGCCACCTGGCGAGCCGATCTCGGCGAAAAACTCGACGTTGGCCTTGTAATAGTCCGCCCACTGGCCCGGCAGGTCATCCTCGTAATAGATAGCCTCAACGGGGCAAACTGGCTCGCAGGCACCACAGTCGACGCACTCATCCGGGTGGATGTAGAGCATGCGGTCGCCCTCGTAGATGCAGTCGACGGGGCACTCTTCGATGCAAGCCTTGTCTTTGACATCAACGCACGGAAGCGCAATAACGTAAGTCACGGGTGGTCCCTTCGGAATCTGCCTCTATTAAAACACGCGGATGAGCGGTTTAGCGGTGCCCGAGGCCGCCGCGGCGCCAAGAACCCGGCGATACTCGCGGAAAAATCATGACGACGGCACAAATAGCCATCGAACCGAATGCCCAGAGCTGGCCATAGGTCGTGTTGCCGATGAAGACGTGCTGGTCGGCGTGCTTTTGGCCGAGGTAGAAGACCGTCGAGACGAGCCCGAGAGTCATTAGGTAAAGGGCTCCGCGACTGCGGCGAAGGAGCCTGAGGCCAAGCGCCAGAGAGGTCACCATGGTCAGCGCAACCATGATGCCGATGTGCATGCGACCCGTGGTCTGAATGCCGTAGAGCAGCGTGCCAGCCACACCGAGGAGAACGCCAAGTGGCAGGGCCCAGAGGCCGAGAACGAGCGGCTTGAGCCAACGCATCGGGCGAATCGAAGCGCGGCGCAGACGCTCTGGGGCGTCGTAGCGAACCTCTTTGCCGTCGACGATCGAATAGGTCTCAGGAAAAACTGCGACTTGGGATCCGTGAGCCTCGAGGGCGGCACGCTTGACGACTGCGGTCTCGGCGTTGCCAACCTGAACGTCGTAGGACTCGCCCTTGTCTGCGATTACCCAAAACTCTGGCACGCGGCCACGCTTGGCCTTGGCCCACCATCGAAGAGCCATCGCTGTGGCTTCGTGCGCCATCTTGTGGTCTGGGTGCCCAAAGCCGCCCTTGCGGTTGTACGTGACTACCGCGTCTGGCTTGAAGTTCTTGAGCACGGCATAGATGTCGGCTGCCGGCACCGCGACCGCGGTTGCCGAGAGGGCGAGCTCATCGAGGTCTTTAGGCTTGGCCGGCTTACCCATGGCGGTGACCCTGAAACCCGAGTCTAGGTAGGCGCGGGTGCCAGCAAAGCGGTGTTGAATCTTGCCGTATGCCGAGAGTGCGGCACGCAGTTCTGAGGCACGGTAGGCCCCCATCGCCGGCAGGTTACCTTCGATCGACTTGAGGTCTTCGAGCTTCATACGGCCGCGCTCACCGCGGGTAAGTGTGAGCAAAAACACCTCGGCGCCGTCTGCAATCGCGCTCGCCATGATGTGGCCCGTGAACAGGCTCTCGTCATCTGGGTGAGCGTGCACAACGAGCAGTCTGCGCGGGGAGAATTTTGCTTTTGCCATGACTCAACTTTAGCCAGCCGCCGAGATTTACCTTGCCAACTTAGGGTTACCTAACTTAAACTGGAGTGGCTCCCTCCCCGAAAGGTAAGAATGCTCGCGAACTTCTTCATTGGTCTTCGCGAGGGACTCGAAGCGGCACTGGTTGTGGGGATCCTGGTGGCCTACCTCGTGAAACTCGGCCACAAGAACCAGGCATCCAAGATTCTGCTTGGCACCCTAAGCGCGGTCCTAGTTTCTGTTGGAGTCGGCTTCGCACTCACCGCGGTTGTTCAAGACCTCCCCAAAGGCACCCAAGAACTCATCTCTGGCGTCACCTCGATCATCGCGGTTGGCTTTGTGACCTGGATGATCTTTTGGATGGCCCGACAGGGCAAAAACATGAGCGCAAACCTGCGCAAGCAAATCGACTCTGCGCTCGACAAACAGGTCTTCGGCCTGGCGCTGGTTGCATTTCTCGCGGTCATTCGCGAGGGCATCGAAACTTCGGCATTCATTTGGTCGGCAGCCAGGGCAACCGGCAGTGACACGAATCCGCTTTGGGGTGCAGCCATTGGTATTTTTACCGCCGCAGTTCTCGGGTACCTGATCTATCGTGGCGCCCTAAAAATGAACTTGAGCACCTTCTTCAGATACACCGGCGCGTTCTTGGTGCTGGTTGCAGCGGGAATCCTTGCCTACGGCGTCGGCGAGCTTCAGGAGATCGGCATTCTGCCCCTGTTGACCGACAAGACCTACGACCTTTCTGGCCTGATTACCGCCGACGGATGGTTGGATAACCTTCTGCGCGGCACCATCAGCTTCAAGAGCGCACCAACGCAGCTCGAGAGCATCGCCTGGGTCGGCTACCTAGCCGTGGCGGGCATCACCTACGCGCGCGCTAATCGCAAGCCCAAGGCCTAGCTCCTCAACCAGACAAAGAAAAACAGGCCCGACCACACGGTCGAGCCTGTTTTCACTTTTTGGCGTCTAGTCGCTGGCGCGCTTGCGGGCCGATGCCTGTCGCGCGCGGATGTTGGGGTCAAGCTCAACCTTGCGAATGCGGGTAGCCTCCGGGGTCACCTCGACGCACTCGTCTTCGCGAGCAAACTCGAGGCACTCCTCGAGCGAAAGCTTGCGCGGCGGGGTGAGCGCCTGAAACTCGTCGCTCGACGATGCGCGCATGTTGGTGAGCTTCTTCTCTTTGGTGATGTTGACTTCCATGTCGTCGGCGCGAGAGTTCTCGCCGACGATCATTCCGGCATACACCTCGGTGGTTGGCTCAACGAAGAACGAACCGCGCTCCTGAAGGGCGATCATTGCAAACGGAGTGGCCACGCCAGCGCGGTCGGCAACCATCGAACCGGTGTTGCGGGTCTCGATCTGACCGAACCATGGCTCGTATCCTGCCGAGATCGCGTTGGCGATGCCGGTGCCGCGGGTGGCAGTCAAGAACTCGGTTCTAAAACCGATGAGGCCGCGGGATGGCACGAGGAACTCCATGCGAACCCAGCCGGTGCCGTGGTTGCTCATGTTCTTCATGCGACCCTTGCGGGCAGCCATGAGCTGAGTAATCGAGCCGAGGTACTCCTCTGGGCAGTCGATGAATAGGTCTTCGACAGGCTCGTGAACCTTGCCGTCGATTCGCTTGGTGACCACCTGTGGCTTACCCACGGTGAGCTCGTAGCCCTCGCGACGCATCTGCTCGACCAGGATGGCAAGAGCCAGCTCGCCGCGACCCTGAACTTCCCAAGCGTCTGGACGCTCGGTTGGCAGAACCTTGATCGACACGTTACCGATGAGCTCGCGGTCAAGGCGGTCCTTGACGAGACGAGCGGTGACCTTGGCGCCCTTGACTCGGCCGGCGAGCGGCGAGGTGTTGATACCGATGGTCATCGAGATCGCTGGGTCATCCACGGTGATCATTGGCAGCGGACGAACATCGTTCGGGTCAGCCAGAGTCTCACCGATGGTGATGTTTTCGATACCGGCAACGGCAACGATGTCGCCAGGGCCGGCCTGCTCGGTTGGATAGCGGTCGAGCGCCTTAGTCATGAGCAGTTCGGTCAGCTTGACGTTCTGCACGGTGCCATCCTGGCGAACCCACGCAACCTGCTGGCCCTTCTTGATGGTTCCGTTGAAGATGCGAAGCAGGGCAAGACGGCCGAGGAACGGCGATGCGTCGAGGTTGGTGACGTGAGCCTGAAGCGGCGCAGTTGCGTCGTAGGTCGGGGCCGGAATGTGCTTGAGAATCGCGGCGAACAGCGGCTCGAGATCTTCGTTGTCAGGCAGGGTGCCATCGGCAGGCTTGTTGAGGCTCGCGCGGCCCGCGCGACCCGATGCATAGATGACGGGTAGGTCGAGAATCGAGTCGATATCTAGGTCTGGAACCTCGTCGTGCAGGTCGCTGGCCAGCCCGAGCAACAGGTCGTGGGTTTCTTCGACGACCTCGTCGATGCGGGCATCTGGGCGGTCGGTCTTGTTGACCAAGAGGATGACCGGCAGCTTAGCCTGAAGGGCCTTGCGCAGCACGAAGCGGGTCTGCGGCAGCGGGCCCTCGGATGCGTCAACTAGCAAAACGACGCCGTCAACCATCGAGAGACCGCGCTCAACCTCGCCGCCGAAGTCGGCGTGGCCCGGGGTGTCAATCACGTTGATGGTGATGGTCTCGCCGTTCGCCGACGATCCCTTGTAGGCGATTGCGGTGTTCTTAGCGAGAATCGTGATGCCCTTCTCGCGCTCGAGGTCACCCGAGTCCATGACTCGCTCTCCAACGTTGGAGTGGTCACCGAACGAACCGGTCTGGCGAAGCATCGCGTCGACGAGAGTGGTCTTGCCGTGGTCAACGTGGGCAACAATTGCGACGTTACGTAGGTCTTCTCTGATTGACAGAGTCATTTAAAGTCCTTGATTTGGGGCAGGCGCGCAAAAACGCGATGAGCCTAGAACATGGGAAAGGGCGCGATCCTTGCGCCCCCTCCAGTCTAGTTGCTTATCGGCGCCGAGCCTAGTCTCTGCCCAGGCGCGCCTCGCGGCGTGCTCGTTGAACCGCTGGGTCCGGAACCGGCACGGCAGCGATGAGTCGCTGGGTGTATGGGTCCTGGGGGTTCTTCAAGATCTGGTCGCGCATGCCGGCCTCTACGAGCTGACCATTCTGCATAACCGCGATGCGGTGAGCCAGGATGTCAACGACGGCAAGGTCGTGGCTGATAAACAAGCAGGCAAACTTTAGCTCTGCCTGAAGCTCCAGCAGCAGGTCGAGGAATCTCGCCTGCACAGAAACGTCGAGCGCGCTGGTTGGCTCATCGGCAATCAGCAGGTCTGGAGTCAGTGCCAAAGCTCGCGCGATTCCGACTCGCTGACGCTGACCACCCGAGAGCTCGTGTGGGTAACGGTTTCGGTACGCACGCGGCAGTTCAACCTGCTCGAGCAGGTCTTCGACCTTGCGCTGCAGCTCTTCACCCTTGGCCAGACCGGCCAGCAGAATAGGCTCGCCGATGCTCTCGCCGATTGGCAGGCGTGGGTTCAGCGAAGAGGCAGGGTCTTGAAAGACGATGCCGGTTGCGCGGCGAATGCCCGAGAGTTCCTTCTGGGTAGCCCCGGCAATCTCTTGACCATTGATCTTGATCGAACCGCTCTTGACCGGCAGTAGGCCGATCGCAGCACGACCGACGGTGGTCTTACCCGAACCAGACTCACCAACGAGTCCGACGATTTCGCCGGGAAAAATCGTGAGCGAGAGATCTTTGACCGCGGTAAAGGCAGGAATGCGGCCGCGCTTGGGGTACTCGATTACCAGGTTCTGCAGCTCGAGCACCGGTTGCGCGTTGTCGAGGTGCACCGAAGGACGAGCCTGAGCAAAGCCCAACTTTGGCACAGCGGCCAGAAGCTGCTGCGTGTATGGGTGCTGTGGACGGTTGAAGATTTGGTCTGCCGTGCCGGTCTCAACGGTGAAGCCATCCTTCATAACCAGGATGTCGTCGGCGAGGTCGGCAACCACGCCCATGTCGTGGGTGATCAACAAGACCGCAGAGTTCAGCTTGTCTTTGAGGTTGCGCATCAGCTCGATGATTTCGGCCTGCACTGTCACGTCGAGCGCGGTGGTTGGCTCGTCGGCGATCAACAAGGATGGGTCACACGCGAGCGCCTGAGCGATCATCGCGCGCTGACGCTGGCCACCCGAGAGTTGGTGAGGAAACTTGTCGACCGAAGTCTCTGGGTCTGGCAGTTCAACCAGCGTCAGCAGCTCGATGGCTCGCTGGCGCGCCTCGGTGGGGCCGACGTTAAAGTGGTTTCGAATCGTCTCGATGATCTGAAAACCGATTGTGTAAACCGGGTTCAGTGCAGTCATCGGCTCTTGAAAGATGTACGCAACCTCTTTGCCGCGATACTTGCGCAGGTTTGCCTTGCTGGTGCCGAGCATTTCGATGCCCTTGACGCGCACCGACCCGCTGGTTCGGGCGTTGGTCGCGAGCAGGCTCATCAGACCCATCGACGACGACGATTTTCCGGAGCCAGACTCACCAACGATGGCCAGAACCTGGCCGGCGTTGACGGTGAAGTTCATGTCAATTGCGGCTGGATACCAGACACCATCAACCCAGAACTCGACGCTGTAGTTTTCTACCTCGAGGATTGCCTCGCGTGCTGAAGTCATTTCGTGTGGTCCAGTCTCTTAGTTCTGAGTCGGGTCGGCGGGCTTCTTGAATGTTGCCTTCAAGAGTTCCTTGCGAGAAATCTGACGACGCTGGCGAGGGTCAAACGCGTCACGCAGACCGTCACCAATGAAGTTCACGCTGAGTGCAATCAGAATGATGAGCACACCTGGCCAGTAGAACAGCCAAGGGCTAACGGTGAACGAGTCCTGGTAGTCGCTGATCAGCGAACCGAGCGAAACATCCGGAGCCTGCACACCAAAACCGATGTAGCTCAGACCGGTCTCGAGCAGAATCGCGCCAGACAGCATGAGTGTCACCGAGACGATAATCACGCCCATCGCGTTCGGCAGGATGTGCTTGAAGATGATGCGGCGGTTAGAAGCTCCAGCCACTCGGGCGGCATCCACGAACTCTCGCTCGCGCAGCGAGAGGAACTCACCGCGCACCAGACGCGACAGACCCGTCCAACTGAATAGACCGAGGTAGATAGCCAACGGAACGACACCGAGGTTTCCCACGCGGAAACCGATGACCGCACCGATAATGATCGCCGGGATCGTAATGATGAAGTCGGTGAAGCGCATAAGAACAGCGTCAACCCAACCGCGGAAGTAGCCCGAGATCGCGCCAACAACGGTGCCGATGAAGCCACCGAAGAAGCCGATGATGAGCATCACCACGATTGACTGCTCGGCGCCACGCATTACGAGCGCAAAGTAGTCGCGACCGAGCGGGTCTTGGCCGAACGGGTGCTGCCAGGTCGGGCAGCCAACCGAAGTGTCGCAGAAGACAGTTTCTGGAATATCGGTGATCGTGTATGGCCACCATCCCTGAACAGTGATTGGCGTCGCACCCCAGTTGAGGTGAATGCCCGATGCCGAATAAACGAACAGCGTGACGAAGATCAAGAAGAACAGCGAGAAGACTGCAGGCTTGTGGTTCAAGAATCGCTTGCGAATCAGCTGGCCCTGGCTCAGACCAACGGTCTCTTTGGCGATTAGATCGCGCTCTTCATCGGCGGCGTCAACCGCGTTTGGGTTTTGGTTGTTTTCTGACATTGGTTATCTCACTCGGATTCGTGGATCAAGCGCCGAGTACATCAGGTCGGCTACGAGGTTTGCCATCACGGCGAGGAAGGATGTAATCGCAAACACGCCCATCAACAGATTGAGATCCTGCGATGAAATCGCGTTTCTAAACAGCGTGCCCATTCCGTGCCAGCCAAAGACCGACTCGGTGATGATTGCTCCACCAAGGATGCCCGCAAAGTCGAAGGCCATCAGGGTCGTGAGCGGAATCATCGCGTTGCGCAGAGCGTGGCGAACAATCACCGTGCGCTCGCTGAGACCCTTTGCGCGGGCCGTACGAATGTAGTCCATGTTCATGACTTCGAGCAGGCTCGCGCGCGAGTAGCGCACGTATCCGGCAAACGAAATGAGCGTCAGCGCGATGGTTGGCAAGACGACGTGCAAGAGACCGTCTTCAAAGAGAATCCAGAAGTTATCGCTGCTTAGGCGAACGTTCGCCTCGCCGAAGGTCGGAATCGGGCGCATGTTGATGCCGTCTGTATTGAGGTAAATCGACCAGGTCTGAAAGAGCCTGTCGATGATCAAAAACAGACCGGCGAAAACTGAGGTAATTACGGTCACACGGATGGCGGGGCCGCGATCGACTCGAGTAAAGGCAAACGCCGCGGCAACCGCTACTGCGACCAACGCGAGAACCGGCCAAAGTAGGTTCAATGCGTTCATGTCTGAGCTACTCCACCAGTAGTTGACCGGAAAGTATGCGGCAATCGTGGCAGCCACGACCGTCAACGTCGCCCAGAGAACGCGCTTATTTTCGAAGCCGACGACAATCGTCGAAATTCCAACGCCGATGCCGCCCACGACGACTCCAACGCCAAGAACTCCCATGCCTGGGTTCAGAATCCAGTTGGTCCAGTTGACAATCAGAAGCATGAGCGCAGCCGCAATGAAGGACCCGCTGAATACAGTGATCACTCGTCGGCGGTCACCAGAAACTAGGCCCGCGACTATCACACCCACCACGGCCGAGGATATCAGAAGCCACTCAATGCCTATTTGGCCAGATGCCAGAAAGTTGTTGAACTCGATGGCCATGTACTGCTTTAGCAGCACGGCAACCCAGAAGATCGGCAGCGAGAACATGAGGAACGAAATGAAGGTCATCGAGTAGTCGAGGCGACTGTACTGACGAATGGCTGTGATCACACCGACGGTGATTCCCAGCAGGATGGCCAGGATGGTTGCGCCAAGAACTAGGCGAACGGTTACTGGAATCGCTGCGGCAATCTCGCCGTAGACAGATAGGCCGTCACGGGCCTTACCGAAGTTTGGGTGACCGGTGAAGATACCGGCTATGCCCTGCAGCCAGTGAAAGTAGCGCAGCGGTGGTGGAACATCCAGCTCAAGCTGGCGCGTGTAGTAGGCAATCAAGAAGTCGCGGTTGCGTGCGGCGCTAGTGCGAAGCTCTGCGATCGGGTCGCCCGAGAGTGCTTCGAGGTTGTAGACAATGAATGAGCTGCCGAACAAAATCAAGAGGGCGGTGCCGATTCGGCGAGCGATGTATGAAAACAACTTCATCCTTTTTCTAGGTCAAAAACTTGTCACAACACTCAAGTAGGGGGCACTCGTTTCCGAGTGCCCCCAACCTGATAACTGTGTTCTAAAAACTAACTAACAGTTTTTAGAAGTGCCACTCCCAGTAGTTCCAAAGCAGGTTTGGAACCAGTGGGCCAGGCTTGATGCCCTTTAGGTCGCTCGAGTAAGCCGAGACCTGTGGCCACTGGTAGAGCGGCAGGCTCCATGCGTTTCCGATGACCTGCTTGTCGGCAGCAAGGTACTTTGCAGTGACCTGTGCTGGGCTAAGCAGACCCTCGAGTGCGTGGGTAGCAGCGTCTACGTCAGCGTCGTTCCAACCGTAGTGGTTGTTGCTGCCGTCGCTCTGGTAGTTGGCGTTCGAACCGGTCTGGCTCACTGCCGAAGGTGCCCATGCGAACATAGCTACGTCGTAGCTTGGGTCGTCGAGCTTCTTCGACCATGCAGCGTTACCAACGTTTGACACATCGAAACCAGCCTTGGCTGCCTCGTTTCCAATCAAGAGGTTCTCACCAATGCGGCGCGAGTTGTTCTTGAAGAGCATCTTGATTGGAACAGTTTTAGATCCAGCCGAGGCACTTGGGTACCACTTCTTGACCAGTGCGAGTGCCTGAGCGGTGCGCTGTGCCTGGGTTCCGTTGCGGTAGGTGAACGAGCCGTTTGCCGCGGTCACGGTCGAGTAACCGGCCTGGCCAGGCAGCAAGAAGTGCGAGTTCATTACGGTTGCGTCGGCCTGGTTAGCAGGGTCGTATGCCTGAGCAACGAACTTGTTCACAATGGCTTGACGAGGAACTGCAAGCAAGAATGCCTTGCGCAGGTCGCGAGCCTTCTGGCCGTTGCCCTTGAACGGACCATCGTATGCCGGTTCGTTAGGGTCGGTCGACTGCGCGCTGTTGCCAACACGAAGGTCGATGTGCTCGTAGGTCATGGTGGTGTCGGTCGAAACCGTCACGCCCGAGAGACCTTTGAGCTGCTGGAAGGTTGCGGTGTCTGGCTGACCGTCGTAGACGTCGATCTCACCATTGCCGAGAGCCTGAGCCGCTGGCGAACCATCAGTGACAAAGCTAAAAATCACCTTGTTGATTGGGTTGGCGCTGTAGAGCTTAGGGCCCGAGTTGTACTTAGGGTTGCGAACCAAGGTAACCGACTGGTTGGCAACAGCACTCTGCACGATGAAACCACCGTTGCTGACGAGCAGCAGAGGGTTGGTCTTCGAGTCGATGGTCTGAATGTTGTAGTCGTTCGACCAGATGTCACCCATAGTCTTCAGGCGCTTGACTGAACCGTTGAGTCCGGCGTTGAAGTCGGTGAGGAACTGAGCCTTAGCGGCCAGGTTGACTGCCGCCGACTGAAGCTTGGTCTTTCCATCCACCATCAGCTCAAGAGCGTGAACCGGCGCTGGACCAGGGCCAAAAATGGCCCAGTCTGGCTGGAACGAGTCGTACTTCAGTGTGACGGTGTACTTGTCATCGCTGAGCGAAACGCCCTTGATGTGGCTGTCGTAAGGGCTGCCGTAGCCGCCCGAGTTGAATGCAGCGCCATCGTTAGGGTCGCCAAGGCCAGCCTTCTTCGAGTAGTCGCTGCTGCCAAGGATGTGGCTGAGCAGAAGGTCTACACCAGTGATTGGGGTGCCGTCAGACCAAACAAGGCCCTTGTTGACGGTGTACGAAACCTCGAAGTCATTGGCAACGTTCTTCGTGATCTTGTAGGTACCGAAGGTGGTGTTGCGAATCAGGTTTGGCTTGTTGTCGTAGTACCAGAAGCCGGCGCCAGTTAGGTAACCGATGTCGCTGTTGGTGACGAGGTTGGTGTCTGGTGTGCCTGAGTTCAGGGAGGTCATCGCCGAGGTTTCGTTGACGATGACGGTTGAACGAGCGGCAGCACTAGCGCTGGTTGCAACGGAAACTGCAGTTGAAGTCGACAGCAGACCCGCGGCAATCACAGCAACCGCACGGAGGGTGCGCTTTGCCTTCATATTTATCTCCTTGTTTATGTCTCAGCGACACAACAAGCGCACAGAGACATCTCTGTCTCCGCCCGAATAGCTGCATCGCCTTGGGTGATAACAAACCTACCCCTAAAAGTGCATCGATTTGCAAGTCGAAACCGAATTTTTACATTTCGTGTCAGCGCTAAAGTTTTGGTCATGACCGCACTCTTTGGCTTTGGCTTTGCCGCTGGGCTTGCCCTAGCTATTCCGGTGGGGCCGATGGCCATCCTCCTGATCTCAACTTCGATAGAGCGCGGATGGCGACACGGCGCACTTGGCGCCTTGGCGATGGCTTCGGTCGACGGGCTCTACGCGGTGGCCGTTTATTGGTTAGGGTCGGCGATTGCGGGCATCCTGGCGCAGTGGCGAACGCAGCTCGGCATGGCGGGTGCGCTGATCTTGCTGGCGCTGGCCGGGCAACTTCTGCTGAGAAACTTGCGTCTGCTTCGCAGCGGGTCCGAGCCGGCAGCCAGCCAGGTTGGTTCTGGCAGCGGTCGCAAGACTTTTGCCAAGTTCGTCTTGGCTACCGTGGTGAACCCGCCAACCGCTCTTTACTTCTTGGCGATTGCGCCAACGGTGAGCTCATTTGTTGCCGAGACGGGCCAAGGTGCCCAGGTTCTCGCGGGAGCGGTCTTCGCGGTCGGAGTGTTTGCCGGATCCGTCATCTGGCAGCAGGCACTCGCGGCAGGCGGAGGGTCGCTTAGGCGCATTACTGGAGTGCGCGCTCGCGCCATCCTGGGTTTGATCGGTGGCACAGCAATGATCGGCCTGGCGTTGGCCGTTGCCGCAAAGGCCTTCGGCGCCTAGAGGAGCACCCACCTAAACTTGTCTTGAACCGACACTCGGTTCGTCGCTTTGCGTCAGGGAAAGCCGGTGAGAATCCGGCGCTGTCGCGCAACCGTAAATGACCAAGTCACAAGTCGGATTGCCTGTCGCTTAGCGAGACTCAACATTGATCCGTCGCGGTTTGCGGGTTCGAGTCGTTTGAGTGCCGCCTTGTCGCACGCTCACGCGCATTCGCTCCCCTCGGCGGAGCGAAAGGCACAGATGTCTCGCCCATCGAGAAAAGCAACACTTCGTCTAGCCGCGCTCTGCGCCGCCTCGCTGCTGGCCATACCCGTCGCTGCGGCTCCCGCCGCCGCAAGCTCAACCTACCCAAAGACTCTCTCGTTTCTAAACGGCATGTTTGTCGGCGGCAAGTATGTCGAGGGCTTCACGCCCGGCAAGCCCGATTACGGCTTCACGCTCGAGGCGATGCTTCAGCGGCTTGGCGGAGGCATGGCTTCTGCGCGACAGTCCGCAGCAATCAAGGCCACGATGCTCGACAACGCAAACATGGGCACGGCGCAAAACAAACACGGATACCTCTTTGACTCAGCCGGTGCGATAAAGATAGGTGCGGCCGGCAAGTACCTCTTTGCCGCATCGGTCTTCAAGGCGGGCAACCTGCAGAACCGAAGCGGCATCCTTGCACTCGCAAAGACCTCGATTGACGCAGATGGTTCGTTGCGCGGATCCGATGGCAACGCGTTTGACTACGCCTGGTTGACCCTCGGGCTCGCATCAAACGGTGAGCAGCAAAGTGCCTGCCGCGCATCGACCGCGCTCGCCAAACTGACCCGAGCAGATGGCGGTTGGGGTTTCGACACAACCGACGCAACAACCGAATCGCAGACAGACTCGACGGGCATCGCCCTGCAGGCGCTAGGGGCGACTTTCGGTTCGTGCTCAAAGGCCCAAGAAGCCACAAAGTACTCGGCCACAAAAGCGGCGGTTCGATACCTCAACCGCACTCAGGTTGATTCAAACCACTGGAATGCCTGGGGCGACTTCGACACCAACGGCACCGCTTACGCCGCGATGGGCCTGCGAGCCGTTCGCCAGCCGATCGCTGCCATCAGCGCGTGGTTGGCAACCAAAATAGCCCCGGATGGTGGCATTCAGAGTGCCTGGTCGAACGGCGCGGGCGACACCTATGCCACCGCCCAGTCGTACGTTGCCCTTCGCGGACTCTCCTACCTCAACCTCGCGGGGCTCAACCACTAATGGGCCGCAACGGACTGCGGGTCGTGCTGCTCGGCTTGATTGGCCTAGTGGCCGTTGGGGCGTTTCTGACCGGTCAGCGCGGCCTTGGCCTAACGCCAGCAACCGATATTTCGACGGCCTCGACGGTGCGTGCCGAACAGTGCGCGGGCGCATCCGGGGTTTCTGTTGTAATCGACTTTGGCGCCCTTCGGCCCGATGCGCAGACCGTCGAACGCTGCGTGCAGGCCCCAGCGTCAATCACCGGCTGGCACATCCTCAAGGCAGCCGGATTCAAAGTGAGCGGCACCGAGCTGTATCCGACCGGTTTCGTGTGCCGAATCGACGGCCAGCCATCCGAGCAGATCGAGAAGTGCGCCGATACGCCATTGGTGTCGCTGGGCAGCTGGGCTTATTTTTACGCGGATGAACGGTCTGGCAACACCTGGGTCTTCAGCGGCGCGGGCGCCGGCATGCGCAAGCCAAGTTGCGGTTCAGTCGAGGGCTGGCGATTTGTGGCGGCAGGCGAATCTGCTACGACTCCCCCGGTTTTGGCCCCAAAGGTTCAAAGGTGTTCGATCGGGTGAGGGCGTTTCGCAACCTGCATCCTGGTTCTTGGTGGGTCTTCTCGATCTGCCTAGCGCTGGCCGCGCTAGCGACGCCTAGCTTGATATTCGCCGCGGTGGTGACCGGTCTCGCGTTCGTTCTGATTGCTCTTTTGGCTGGCCCCGAGCGGGCTAGGCAAGGGCTGCGCCTCTATGTGACGCTCGCGTTGCTGGCAGTGCTCGTGAGAGTCGGTTTCGGGGTGCTGTTTGGCTCAGCGTCTGCGCTAGAGGTTGACGTGCTCGAAACCCCCGTTGCAATAGCGCTGCCAGACCTCAACTTGAGCATCGGGCTTGGCCAGCCAATTCACCTCTTAGGCGCTACCACCTGGGTTCAGCTGCATCACTACCTGCTGCTCGGGTCACGACTCGCGGCCGTGATTGCTGTGGTTGGGTTGGCCAACACGATTGCCAACCCGCGAGCGCTGCTGAAGTCGACTCCGGCTGCTCTGTATCCAGTCGCCACGGCCTTTGGTATGGCGCTGAACATCGGCCCACAGCTTGTTGCAAGCGCGGCTCGCGTGCGCCGCGCACAACGTCTTCGTGCGGATCCGAGCGGACACATCGCAGCTAAGCGAATCCTGGTGCCGGTCTTGCAAGACGCTCTCGAACGCTCGCTCGCCCTCGCGGCCAACATGGAATCGCGCGGCTTTGGTTCGAGCTCAGTTCTGACTGGCATGCAACTGAGAACAGCCCGCCTGGGGCTGCTGCTCGCCGTTTGCCTTTTCGCGCCCGCGAGTTATCTAGTGGCGAGCGGGCAGCTTGCCGCGGGCCTGGCGTGCCTGCTTGGCGGCTTGGTATTGAGCGCACTCGTCTTTCGCACGGCAGCGCGGGCGAACCTTCGCACCCGATACCTGAGCCACAAACGGGGATGGCGGGATTGGCTTGTGATGGCCGCTGGCGCCGCACTTGCCGCATCGAGCTTTGTGGGATGGTGACCAGCGTGATCGAACTGCAGCGCGTTGGCTTTGGCTATAAAGAGCGCGCCGAAGAAATTCTCAAGGATGTCAACCTCTCTTGCCGCCCCGGCGAAATCACTCTGGTCTGCGGCGCAACTGGCAGCGGCAAGTCGACCCTGATTAATCTGATGGCCGGCCTCGCCCCGAGATTTACAGGCGGCTCGCTGACCGGAAAGATCTTGGTCGACGGAGTTGACCTCTTCGAAAGCCTCGCTAGCCAGAGGCCTCGACTCGTCGGCTACGTGAGCCAACAGTCAGAGGGCTCTTTCGTCGCCGAGACCGTCGAAAAAGAACTTGCGTTTACGCTCGAACAGCTGGGGGTGCCGGCCGATCAAATGCGTGCAGAGGTCCAGTCAACCGCCGACCTGGTTGGGTTATCGGGCCTGCTGACTCGCCCAGTTGAAGCACTCTCGGGCGGTCAGCAACAGAGGCTCGCGATTGGGGCGGCTGTCATCGCCAAACCGCGAGTGCTCCTTCTCGATGAACCGACATCAGAGTTAGACGATGCCGGCGCACGCACGCTTATCGAGCTCTTGAGCGACCTCGCAAATGAACTCGGCATCGCGGTGGTCATAGCCGAACACCATCTCGAGCGACTCATCCATGTGTGCGAGCGAATCGTCATAGTTGGTCAGGATGGCAAGGTGTCTGCGCACGACCGCGACAGTGGTGCCGCTGAAGCTGCGGCGCTGGGCCTGATGCCAACGCGAGAATCAGAGGCGAACCCGTTTAGGCGCATCAAAGAACAAGAGGCTCCTGGATGGCGCCCGCGTGCCCCGCAGGAGGAACCTGCGGTCAAGGTTGCGGAGCTAAGTGTCGGCCACGACGGCCAACCCGTGATCCAAGACTTGACTTTCGAAATCGCACACGGTCAGGCGCTTGGTCTGGTTGGGCCGAATGGTTCAGGCAAGACAACCGTGCTGCTAACGCTCGCCGGCGAACTCCAGGCCAAAGCCGGGAGCATCTTAATCAATGGTCAAACTCGTTTGGTTCCCCAGAATGCCAGCGACCTGCTATATCTAGACTCAGTCGCGGCCGAGCTTGCGACTACTAGCCAGGGCCTCGCCCAACCCACTGGCGACAGACGACTAGCCAACCTGCTGCTTGGCCAATGGATCGGCCCGGTGAACGACAACGCGCACCCGAGGGACCTTTCTTCTGGCCAGCAGTTGGCACTGGCGCTGGCGATTCAACTCTCGAGCGGCGCCGACATCCTGCTCTTGGATGAACCGACCCGCGGCCTCGACCGCCGGGCCAAAACGAAGCTTGCCGCCACGCTAAACGCTCTGCAATCGGCGGGCAAGGCGCTCGTTATTGCGAGCCACGATTTGGAATTCCTCAATTTGGTGCAGGCAAGGCTGGTGATGCTCGGTGCTTAAGCCAGCTCCAAACCCAGTCGGATCGCTGACACTAATCGTCGCGGTCGCCGCAGCCCTGTTTGCCTTTGCCTGGCCGCTCTTTATTCCGGCGAACGCGGTGTCATCGGCGGCTCTGAGCCAAAGCTCCATGGTTGCCCTAATGCCACTATTGCTGGGCTTGATCTTTGCTGATTTCGGGCTTGGGGCTCGAGACACAAGGCAACTTGCCGTGTTGGCGGTTCTGATCGCGCTGAACTCTGCGATCCGACTGCTGGGGGCCGGCGTCTCTGGAATCGAGACCGTTTTCTTCTTGATCATCATCGCGGCAAGTGTGTTTGGCGCGAGCTTTGGTTTTGTGCTCGGCGCCGGGTCGCTGATGGTTTCGGCACTGATAGGCGCCGGCGTTGGCCCGTGGCTGCCCTTTCAGATGATGGCTGCCGCAATCGTCGGTGCCGGCGCCGGCTTGATTCCTATGTTGCGATCTCGTTGGCTACACACCGCATCGCTGGCGCTCTATGCGGTGCCAGCTTCCTACCTTTATGGCGCACTAATGTCGCTCTGGAACTGGCCCCTGTTGGCTAGCGAGGGCTCGAGTCTTGGTTACATCGCGAGCGCATCCGTGTTTGATAACCTCACGAGGTTCGTCAACTATGAGCTGCTAACAGGTGGTCTTCTCTGGGATACCGGGCGGGCGGCCACCACGGTGCTGCTGGTCTGCTTAACTGGGCCGACCCTGACCGCTGCCCTCTCGAGGGCGGCAATCAGGGCCGGATTTAGCAGAAACTAGGCTGCGTAGTTCACAAGAGCAAACAGCACGGTTGCAATCGCGGCAGCAGCAAAGATGCCAACGTTGTTCTTCCAGGTGTACTTGAACTCGCCGCGAGCGATGTGAACCCAGGCTGCTACGAGCATGGTGAGGGCCAAGCCCGCTCCTGCGGCGACACCCCAAGGCTGCGCCCAGTCGTAGCGAAAGAAGTCTTGCGCGATGCGCGCGAGGATGAGCCCTGCGGCACCCACGAGTTCTAGCAGCGCGATGAGGCGCACGACTGGCGCGGGAGTCTTCTCAACCCAGCCAAAGCCAGCCTCTAGAAGTTTGGCGATTGGCGCGGTGAGTTTGAAGGTGCCGGCCTTGAAAAAGACGAAGGCATTGGCCAGGGCGAAGAGCCAGGCAGCGATAACGATGGCGATGTTCATTTGTCTCCAAGATCTATTGATTTTGAGCACATGCTCGGTTACATTTGTTTAGTAAAGCACACCTAGACTAATCAAGTCAAGTAGGTCTTTACTTGGTTGCAGATGTGTCATTATTGATTCAGAGCCCAATCACGAAACGAGAGAGGCCCCGATGCAAATCACAGCAAAGGCCGAACGCCGCGAAGACGGCTGGCTCGTTAACGTGGCCGAGCTCGATAACTTCACCATGACGGTGAGCCGCCTCGACAAGGCAACAGAAAAAATCAAGCAGATCGCGGCCGAGCTTCGCAACGAAGCTACTTGCGACATCCTGGTAAAAATCGAAGCGGTAATGCCCGGCATCATTTGCGACATCGAGGCCGCTCAGCACAAAATGCGCGAGGCAGCTCGCCTGCAAGAAGAGGCATCAAACGAGATCCGCGACGTTGTCGCAAGGATGCGCGAGAGCGACCTCACCATGCGTGACATCGCAGTTTTGTTGGGCGTTAGCCCACAGCGCGTAGCGCAACTCTGCCCAAACTCCTAGAGTTTGCCTGCTCTTCGCATAATCTCCCCCGATTCATGCCAGACTGAGCCAAACAAACGAGGGGGAACATTGAAGACATTCGCAAAAATCGTCGCAACCTTAGCGGCAACATCCTTGCTTCTAATGCCGGGCATGGTGGCCATGGCAGAAGACATCGCAGAACCTATGCCACTCGGCGCACCGGCACCCGACTGGCTTTCAGTGACCGACCTGCAGGCAAGCGACAACTTCAAGGCGATAGTCGCAGCGCAAGATGCCACCTCTGCGGCAATCCTCAAGTCGAAGAACTTCGACGTAAAGATTGCCGAGACACTCAATACCACCAACGTGGCCGGCGGCAAGATGGTCATCGCACTCGCACTCCAGGGCAATAAGACCACTGGCCACAGCTATCAAAAGACCAGCGCGACTGGCCCGCTCAAGAGCTCCGCTGCTCTGCTCGACTGTGGCTACACCAAGGGCAAGTACTTCGTTGCTTTCAACAAAAACTCCGGGCTCGACGATGTTTCACTGAAGCAGGCGCTCACCTCGATCAAGGCTGGTTCGGCCAAGCGCTTCTACGACGCCAACGGATACCAGTTCGATATGCAGCCACAGTCGTGCTTCACCGACCCTAAGCCAGCACACGTGCTCGGGGCAGTCACCTCAAGCGAAATAGGCTCGGTCTCAATTTCGAGCCTGGTGAGCTCAATCGTTCTCGCGCCAACAAACCACGTGCACCCGGTCGAACTGACTCGGGCAGCTGGCGGCCAGGTTTATGACACCTACGTTCTCAACGGCGAAACCGCCAACCCAGAAAACTCCGAGAACTCGGTTGGGTTTGCGGCCACCTTCTATGTGAACGCCAAGTCGGGCCTACTAAAGAAACTGGCCATGCATCTCTCAGAACCAGGCATGGGCTTCAACATCGACCTCACCTACGAGTACCTCAAAACATCCGCGGTGACGGTTAAGGTAGCCACCGACCATGCGGTTTCTGGAGTTGCGGTGCAGCGTGCCATCAACCAGATTGGCGCAAATCAGTGGGCGCTTGGCCAAGCTAAGGGACTCGCCGCCATGGCCAATGGGGGCCTCACCAAGCGCCCCGCAAAGAAGATCACGCCTAAGAGCCTGATGGGCAACGCCGCGGCCAACCACTACAAAGCAACCAGAACCAGCAAGGGCATCAAGCTCAACTACAAGATCACCTACAAGGCGCCTACTAACGCAAAGAAAACGAGCACGGTCACAGGCCACGCCTGCGTGATTATCTTGAAGGGCAGGGCATCCGCCAAGGCCTGCAAATAGGCAACAAGAATGCAAAAATGGCCCGCCGATTTCGGCGGGCCATTTTCTTCGTTAAACCTTAGAAGTTGATCTCGGCTAGCGGCTGCACGGTGGCCAGGCGGCCGGGCATCTCGTAGTTCGTCAGGTTGTCGTTCTGCTCGTCAATCACCTGTTCGGCCGAAATCTTGTGCCCGGCCCACTCGTAGCTGTTCGAGGTGTGCGCGTCTGAAATCAGCGTCACGTCGTATCCGCGCTCGAAGGCTGAGTGGCTGGTGTGGCGAACGCAGTGGTTCGACTCCGCGCCGCAGATGATGAGCTTCGACACACCCAGGTGCTCGAGCACCGAGTCGAGGTTGGTCTCGATGAACGAGCTCTTGTAGTTCTTGCGCACGATTGGCTCGGTAGGCAGCGGCTCAAGCTCTGGAACGATCTGCCACCCCTCCGATTCCAGCATCAAGCCTGCGTCTGAGTGTTGAACCCAAACCACGGCAACACCCGCACCGCGAGCTCGCTCGACCGCAGTCTTGATGTTGGCGACAACGGCATCCCTGTTGAAAGCGTTCTCGACCACCTCGTTCTGAACGTCGATAACGAGAAGGGCTGTATTCGGGCGATCGGTGAAAGTAGTCATTCGAAGATTCTACTTAGCGGGCTCGATCGGCTGCGCTAACTCCCACATCTGACCGGCTGGGTCTTTGAACGTAATCACGCGAATGCCCCACGGCTGATTGAATGGGCCATAGTGAAGCTCAACGCCGTGATCGCGAAGCCGCTGGGCCTCTGCGTCAACGTTTTCAACCTGGATGGTGAGCATGCCGCGATGGCTTGCCGCGCCGCAGACCAGATCTGGAGCAAACAGACTAACTGCCGCATTTTCATCGAGGATGTTCACCATGAGGTCGCCGAACTTGAAAATCACCGAAACTTCGTCGCGAAAAATCGGCTCGAGACCGAACACTGAGCGATAGAAGCCCTCTGTCTCAGCGAGGTCTGTCGCGGCAACGGTGAGGGCAAAAATTGATGGATTCGCGTGCATGGCTAAAGCCTAGAGCCACCGGCAAAATAAAAAACCCGCCATCTCTGGCGGGTTTTTCACAATCGGGATGAGTACCTTTTGGGTGGAGATGGGGGGAATTGAACCCCCGTCCACTGCTGAGTTTCTGGCTCTTCTACGGGTGTAGCTTTTATAAGGTTCTACTCGGCCCCGGCACTAGCTAAAAGCGACATATCCGACAGGCCCAGCCTCAGCAAAAGTCCCGCGCGGCCCTGAGACACAACCGCGAAGCAAGATTTCTAAATGACGCCGGCACCCAGAACGAAATCAAATCTGGACCGACGGACTTCAGGCTCGCTTATGCAGCGAGGGCGAAGTCGGTGCGCTTAGCATTGGCACCTATAGTTTGCAGCGGACATTTACGTGTTGACGCTACATTCACGACCCGCTTCATCCAGTTGCAAAAGCAATGTCGAAACCGATCATCCCCGACTATTTATTTATCAAACCCATTGCTGGGCTAAATAAGGATACCTGCTGGGCCGACGTTTTATGCCGTGAGTTCTCTGTGAAGGCGAGAAGGGTCGGCTACCACTCTTTGCCCTTGGTGGCCACGGCCCGAGCGGCCTCGCGCTTATCCTGCTGCTCTTTGAGGGTGTGGCGCTTGTCGTAGTCCTTCTTGCCCTTCGCGAGGGCGATCTCGACCTTTGCCTTGCCATCCTTGAAATAGAGCGAAAGGGGCACGAGCGTGTAGCCGCTCTCTTTGATCTTGCCGGTGAGCTTGTAAATCTCGGCGCGGTTCAGAAGCAGCTTGCGCTTGCGGCGAGCGGGGTGATTGTTCCAGGTGGCCTGGGTGTACTCGGGAATGTGCACGTTCTCGAGCCAGACCTCGCCACCGTCAATCGAGGCAAAGCCATCGATAAGCGATGCACGACCGGCGCGGAGCGACTTCACCTCTGGCCCGGTTAGCACAATGCCGGCCTCATACACGTCTTCGATGAAGTAATCGTGCCGGGCCTTTCGGTTGCTGGCCACAACTTTCTGGCCGCGCTCTCTAGGCAAGGTGCTCCTTATAAATGGTTAGCCCCAAAGTCTAACAAGGCGAGGCGACTAGGCCTAGATGCGCAGATAACGACGGATGGCGACACCAGACGCAAACGCCGACAAGACGACGCCGACGCCGACCAGGAGCGGAAAGATCTGCATGCCGTCGGCCATCGAGACAAACGAGGTCAGCGGAAGCCTGGTGGCGAGGTAACCCTGCACGAAGTACTGAACGATAGCCAGCACCGCTCCGGCGGCGAGCAGCGAGCCGATGGTAGCCGCGATGACACCCTCAAGAACGAATGGCAGCTGAATGTAGAAGTTGCTGGCGCCAACGAGTCGCATGATGCCGAGCTCGCGACGACGCGAAAGCGCCGAAAGTCGAATGGTGGTGGCAATCAGCAGAATGGCAGAGACAAGCATCACGCCGGCGATGCTGATTGCAGCTAGAGAACCCGCGTTGAGCAGGCTAAAGATTTGATCGAGGTAGGAGCGTTGGTCGCGCACCTCTTCGACCCCGTTGAACCCGCTGAACGACTCGGTGATGATTGCGCTCTGGTTTGGGTTCTTGAGGTTCACCCAGTAGGTCTCGTTCAGCTGTTCGGGAGTCACGTACTTTGCTACCGAGTTGCCCTTGAACTGCTGCTGAAACTTGGCGTAGGCATCTGCGTGGTTCTCAAAGTAGAACTTTTCGACGTAGGGCTTGATGGCCGGCGAGTTCAGGCGCGCCTCGACCGCTGCCTGTTGTGCCGCCGATGACTCCCCCTGGGGGCAGAGGTCCTGAGCCGAGATGTCGGAGCACATGTAAACCGCAACCTGGGCTCTGTCGTACCAGTAGGTCTTCATCTGGCCGATTTGAAGTTGCAGAAGAGCCGCCGTGCCAACGAAGGTCAACGAAATGAAGGTGACCAAAACCACCGAGATAACCATGGATACGTTTCGGCGCAGGCCGTTGAAGATTTCTCCGAAGATGAAACCGAGT
>CANGNR010000001.1 GCA_947455385.1 Microbacteriaceae bacterium | reverse complement strand
GCGTCGATATGTGCCTTTACCGCCTTGACGTGGGATTGCAGAAGGGCCTTTCGGCGATCGCCCTCGGCACCAGTGGCGAGCTCGCTGATCTGCGACGCCTCTTGAAAAGAGTTGAAGGGAACCTTTGAGTCGATAGCCAAGGATTTGCCGCCAGGAAGATTGATAATCATGTCGGCGCGGCCGGCAGAGTTTGAAGTTTGCTCGGTGTAGTCGGCGTGCTTCACTAGACCGGCCAGCTCGACCATTCGACGCAACTGTGCCTCTCCCCAGACACCTCTAACGGTGTTCGAGCTGAGCGCGCTCGAAAGCATCTGAGTCTCTTTGCGAAGCTGCAGGTCGCTCTCGACCGCAGATTTTATGGCCTCTTGGAGTGTCGTGAACTGCTCGAGGCGTTCGCGCTCCATGTTTGTGACTGCGGTCTGCATGCGAGTCAGGTTCTCTTTTACCGGGGCCAGCTCCTGCAACAGCTTGTTTTCTTGGCGGTCGCGCTCGTCACGAGCAACCTGTGCCGACGTGAGCTGAGCAACCTGTGCCTCGAGCATCTCTGCTCGGGTGTTTGCCGAGGCCAACGCGATGGCGGTGTCGGTTGATTCAGCTCCGGGCTTCTTGCGAGCCGAGGCAATAAACCAACCGAGCAAACCACCGGCGATCAGGCCGGCCAAGAGAAAGAGAAAAGAGTCCATCCCGCGAGTATCTCACCGAGGTGTGACGTTTTTTAGAACCTGCCCTGTGGCGGCGAGCAACTCATCCAGGTTGTCGGCTTCTTTTCGTTTGGCCGCATGAATGATTATGCGCGCGCAGGCGTCGGCGTCGGCGAGAGCGTCGTGGTGGTCGAACTCCTCGTGACCAACCGCGTAGGCGACCGCGTTTAGACGGTAAGACTCGAGGTTGTAGGTCTTGCGTGAGATTCGTAGCGAGCAGGCAAAACTCAAATCTGGCAGGTCGCGCCTAATCAGAGCGGCCGACTTTGCGAGCACGCCCATATCGAACTCGGCATTGTGCGCAATCAAGACATCCTCGCCAATGAATTCCAGCATCGTTTCGAGCGCCTCGGCCCAGGTTGGGGCACCAACCACGTCGGCGGGCTGAATGCCGTGAACCCGGATGTTGAACTCGCTGAACTGGTCGTTCGGGAAAGGGGGCTGAATTAGGGTGCGGAGGCTGTCCGTAATTTTGCCTCCACTAACGCGCACAAGCCCGACCGCGCAAGGGCTCGCGGGAGACCCATTTGCGGTTTCAAAGTCGATGGCGACAAACTCGAGAGGCATGCGTCTAGTCTCGCAAATTTCGAGACCTGTAAACTTGAGGCTCGTGGCCCTAACTATCGGTATCGTCGGACTCCCAAACGTTGGCAAGTCGACTCTTTTTAATGCTCTGACCAAAAACAACGTTTTGGCGGCGAACTATCCGTTCGCGACGATCGAACCAAACATCGGTGTCGTCAACCTGCCAGACAAACGACTCGATCGTCTCGCCGAAATCTTTGGCAGCGAGCGCCTGCTGCCGGCCCCGGTTTCGTTTGTCGACATCGCGGGCATTGTCCGCGGAGCATCCGTGGGTGAGGGCCTTGGCAACAAGTTCTTGGCCAACATTCGCGAGGCCGATGCCATTGCCCAGGTGGTGCGAGGCTTCTCTGACAGCGACGTTGTGCACGTGGATGGCAAGGTCGACGCAGCCAGCGACATCGAAACAATCAACACCGAGCTGATTCTGGCCGACCTCGAAACCCTAGACAAGGCCCGCCCTCGCGTCGAAAAAGAGGTTAAGGGCAAGAAGGCAGAGCCCATTGTGCTCGACACCATCGACGAGGCCCTGGCGATTCTCAATGACGGCAAGCCACTTTCGCTCTCCAAGATCGACTTGACTCCAATTCGCGAACTGGGGCTGCTTACCGCAAAGCCCATCCTGTTTGTTTTCAACGTGGATGAGGCGATTCTCACCGACCCGGCCAAGCGCAAAGCGCTCGCCGACCTGGTTGCTCCTGCCGAGGCGGTCTTCTTGGATGCGAAGGTCGAGTCTGAGCTAATCGACCTGCCAGCCGACGAGGCCAACGAGCTCCTCGCATCGCTCGGTCAAGAAGAGTCGGGACTCGACCAGCTCGCCCGCATCGGCTTCGACACCCTCGGCCTGCAGACCTACCTGACCGCCGGCCCTAAAGAGGCGCGCGCGTGGACCATTCGCAAGGGCTGGACTGCTCCGCAGGCCGCCGGCGTGATTCATACCGACTTTCAGCGCGGGTTCATCAAGGCCGAAATCGTGTCATTCGACGATCTCGACGCGACCGGCACGATGGCGGACGCAAAGGCCGCCGGCAAGGTTCGCATGGAGGGCAAGGACTACGTCATGAAAGATGGCGACGTGGTCGAGTTCCGCTTCAACGTTTAGGCGCTGCCCGCACCTAACTGGCGGCGGTCGCTCCGGCGAGTAGAGTCGAAACACTGAACTGACTGTGCGGTCGGTTCGAAGATACCTGTGATGGAGTCTCTTTGAAGTACCGCGCCGATATCGATGGCTTGCGCGCCGTAGCAGTCATCCTTGTGGTTTTATCGCACCTTGGACTGCCAGGCTTTGCCGGTGGCTACGTCGGTGTCGACGTGTTCTTTGTCATCTCTGGCTACCTAATCACCGGGATTCTGGTTCGCCACCTCGATGGTGACCCGAGAATGACCATGCGCGAGTTCTATTTTCGGCGCGCAAAACGCATTCTTCCGATGGCGATTCTGGTTTTGGCCGTCACCTGCCTCGTGGCGTTCGCCGTGCTCAACGAGGTCAAGGCTCGCCAGATCGCAACGGACTCGTTTTGGGCGGCGATTTTTGCGGCAAACCTGCACCTGATTCAACAGTCGGCCGACTATTTTGGCCACGGGTTCTCGGTCTCGCCAGTGCAGCACTATTGGTCGCTCGCGGTCGAGGAACAGTTCTATCTCGTGTTTCCGCTTCTACTGCTCGCCATTTCTAGGATGACCTCCGGCCGCTCCAGCTCGGCATCGCGCAAGGCAATGCTCGCCATGGTTGCTGGGCTGTCGGCTTGCTCTTTGGCGTTGTCGGTGTGGCAGTCTGCAACGCTGCCATCCGTGGCATATTTCTCTTCGGGCACGCGGGCATTCGAGCTTGGAATCGGTGCAGTTTTGGCACTCGCTATCGGCGTTAAGCCGCTGCTGTGGAGTCAGCGGGTTCGAAACCTCGTGGGCGTGGGCGGGTTGGTGGCCATCGTCGCGGCCGACCTCGTGTTTAGCGCAAAGACCGTGTTTCCCGGATGGGCCGCGCTGCTACCCACCCTTGGCGCAGCCGCCGTGATTGCCGCAGGTTCGAGGGCTTTGTCGCTGGCACCGGTGGTTTACGTCGGCAAGATCTCGTTCTCGCTCTATCTCTGGCACTGGCCGCTCATCGTGCTGCTACCGCTGGTTGCTCCCGGCTTCGAAACCTCGGGCTGGCGGTCGATTGCGGTTCTTGGGTTCACGCTTGTTCTGTCATCACTCAGCTACAGGTTCGTCGAGCGTCCGTTTAGGGCAATGGGTTCGAAGCTCGACCTTAATCGCAGTTCGGTCAGGCGTGCCCTTGCGAGCGTGGGGTTTCTCGTTGCCTTAGCCGTTGCAGGTTCGGCAGCAGCGGCCACGGGCGGAACTTTCAACACCGCGCAAACGTCGCTGTGGCCTAACCCGACGAGCGACGCCGGCGGCGACAAGTATGCCCCGAGCCCAGCAGCATCACCTACCGCGCAACCTACGGCGAGTGGTTCGCCGTCGGCGAGCCCGTCGACCTCTCCGAGCGAGAGCGCGAGCCCGAGTCCGCAAGTCTCAGCCTCGACATCCCCGAGCGCCTCGGCCAGTGCCTCACCTTCGGCCGGCGCCAAGCCCAGCGCCAAACCAAAGCCCTCGGCGAAGCCGACGGTAAAACCAACTCCAAAGCCAAAGCCAAAGCCAAACGTGGCCACATACTCATCCCTATTGAATGCGTGGCAAGGCAAGGTAGAGCAGGCCACGAAGCTGACGACGGTGCCCGATGGGCTGAACCCGCCGATAAGTTCGTTGCTCACCCAGCGAGGAGTGCAGTGGGGCCAGTGCATGGATGCCAGGTACCACGCAATCACTTGCCAATATGGCCCAGCCGATGCCAAGCACACCGCGGTAATCCTTGGCGACTCCTACGCTCTGGCGATCTACCCGATGGTTATCGAGGCGCTTGGGCTAACCGATTGGCACGTCATCGGGCTGAATCAGCGAGAGTGCATGATTTCAGATGTGGTGCCGTGGTCTTGGACGGGCGATGGGGCCAACTTGGATTGCCCCGACCATCGCGCCTGGGTCAACACTTACCTCGCCCAGATTCACCCCGACCTAGTGGTGCTCTCGGATCAGGTCTATCACCCGATTGCCGATGGCAACAAGGATGCCGCCGAGGCGCACGACCACCTCTGGGCGGTCGGCCTCGACAAGGCGCTCGCCGCGCTCAGGCCGCTGGCCGCAAACATCGTCTATTTCGGGCTGCCGACCAGTCAGGGTGCGCTAACCGACTGCGTTGGGGCTGGGTCAAAACTCCTGCCGGCGTGCACGAGTTCGACCAACACATACTCGGGATACGTTGCCTTGCAGAGCCAGTTCTCGCAGAAATACAAAATCCCGTTTATTGATTCGAACGACTGGCTGTGCGCCTATTCGAAGTGCCCGCCGATCATCGACAACACCCCGGTTTACTGGGATGGCGCCCACTTCACTCAAGACTTCTCAGCCAAGCTAGCGCCGCTTTTCGCGGCGTTCTTGCGCGAGCACGGCTTGCTTAGATAAGACTGGCGACCTGGTCCACAATCCTCACAAACAGAGGCTGGTCGTGAAAAAACCGGGCTTCTAATTCGGCGCGACACACCTGCAACAAAGTTGCGAATAAGCAACTTATTGCCTACCATCAATAGTTAGGTATGGGGTTTCCCTACCAATTTAGAAAGGCAATGAATTGAAGAAATCAATCGTACTCGGTGCGGGTGTGGCTCTTCTTGTTGCGCTGGTTGGAAGCGGGGCCCAGGCAAATGCGGCCACTAATTACCACCTATGTGTGAACAAGACGAAGCTGACTCTGGCCGTTAAAAAATCATGTTCGGCTAATGAATTTGAAATCAAGGGCGCTGCCGGCGCTCCAGGTGCGGCTGGCGTAGCTGGGCCTGCTGGTGTCGCTGGTCCTCAGGGTCCTGCTGGCGTGGCTGGTCCTGCTGGTCCTGCTGGTGTCGCTGGTCCTCAGGGTCCTGCTGGCGTGGCTGGTCCTGCTGGCGCTACTGGTCCTGCTGGCGCTAAGGGCGAGACCGGTGCAACCGGCGCTGCTGGTGCCAAGGGTGAGACCGGCGCTGCTGGTCCTGCTGGCGCTACCGGTCCTGCTGGTGTCGCTGGTCCTGCTGGTCCTGCTGGTGCTAAGGGTGAGACCGGCGCAACTGGTCCTGCTGGTCCTGCTGGTGGTCCTGTTGGTCCTCAGGGTGAGGTTGGCCCAGAGGGTCCTGCTGGTCCTGTCGGTGACACTGGCGCTACTGGTCCTGCTGGTCCTCAGGGTCTTCAGGGCGACAAGGGTGACAAGGGTGAAATTGGTCACACTGGTCCTCAGGGTCCTCAGGGCGACAAGGGTGACGTTGGTCCTCAGGGTATCCAGGGTCTGATCGGCCCAATCGGCCCGATCGGTCTGACTGGTGCTACTGGTGCTACTGGTGCTAAGGGTGACACTGGTGCTACTGGTGCTACTGGTGCTACTGGTCCTCAGGGTCTCCGTGGAGCTAACGGCCCAACTGGTGCTACTGGTGCTACCGGTGCTACTGGTCCTCAGGGTCCTCAGGGCCTCCAGGGCGCAACTGGAGCCACCGGAGCCAAGGGTGACACTGGTGCCACTGGTGCCGCAGGCGCTAAGGGTGACACTGGTGCTACCGGCGCTCAGGGTCCTCAGGGTCTTCGCGGCCTTACTGGTGCCAAGGGCGACAACGGCATCGGTGTTCAGCAGAGCTCTGTTGGCCTCGCTTGCTCCGTGACCCTTGCTGACGCTTCGGTTCACACTGGAACTTACCAGTGGGTTGAGGTTGCAGCCAAGGCTTACGTACTTGCCTGTGACACCAACTAAGGAAAGCTATTGAACACAAGCCGCTCAAGGGCTGGCTTCGTTTCAGAGAGGGTGGCTGCGCTAGCAGTCACCCTCTCTGCTATCGGCTTCTGGCTGGTAGTTGCGACGTATCCCAGCTTGTTTCTTTTTAATCCGTTCCTAAATACCGACCCCGTCTTGCGCGTTGAGCAGATCGTTTCTACTTTTGCTTGGGCGATTTTTGGAAGCCTAACGGTTTTGACGGCCTGGCTTCCCCGCGTTAGCAAGTACACGCTCGCACCTGTTTACACCTTGGCCTCGTTGTTGTGGCCAACTGTAGTTCTCGTTATTCAAGTCACTATGGCGATCAAGGGTTACGGTTTCTACGCCTATCTGGGTAGTTATCCGATAATGGCATTCAACGACATCGTCGCGCCAGTTCTCCTCTTGGCGCTCAGGGATGAGTTGTTCTACAAGAACTAGGTACTTTTTCGCAGTAGTTAAAAATGGTCTCGCATGCGTCTCCGCTCGAGACCATTTTTAGTTTCCTGGTGGGCGACCGGCTTGTCCGATAGTTTCTAATGCAGGGTGTTCTGCGCCGAGACGAGCGCCGAGTAGGCGCCGCCCTTCGCCAGCAGTTCTGCGTGAGTGCCTCGCTCGACGATTCGGCCCTTATCGAGCACCAAGATCACATCCGCGTTCACCACTGTAGATAAGCGGTGGGCGATGGCAATCGTGGTGCGGTTTGCTGTAGCCGCGTCTAGCGTGGCCTGCACAATTCGCTCGGAGTTCGTATCCATGGCCGAGGTGGCTTCATCGAGGATCACGACCGGCGGGTCTTTGAGTAGAACGCGCGCGATGGCGATTCGCTGTTTCTCGCCACCGCTCAGTCGATAGCCGCGCTCGCCAACCATGGTCTCGTAGCCCTTCGGAAAGCTCATGATTACATCGTGGATGTTGGCCGCCTTGGCCGCCGCCTCGATTTCATCCTGGGTGGCCTCTGGTTTTGCATAGGCAAGATTCTCGCGGATGGTGTCATAGAAGAGGTAGGTCTCCTGGTTGACGATTCCGATCTGCTCAATCAGCTCGGCCTGGGCCAGTTTGCGAACATCGACCCCTGCGAACTCAATCGAGCCCCCAGTTACGTCGTAAAAACGGGGGATGAGGTAGCTGATGGTGGTCTTGCCGCTGCCAGACGCACCCACAAGCGCTACGTACTGGCCTGGTTTCACCTCGAACGAGACATCGGTCAGCGTTGGTTCTGTGTCTTCGCCAGTTTCGGGGTATGAGAACGTGACATCTTGGAACTTGATCTCGCCGAGTCGTGCCTTGTCTAGGTGGCGAGGATTCTGAGGGTCGGTCACCTGAGGCTTCAGGTCGAAATACTCGAAGATGCGAGCGAAGAGCGCCTGCGAGGTTTGCAGGTCGAGGCTCACCTGCAGAAGGTTCATCATCGGAAACAGCAGGCGCGATTGTGCGGTGGTAAATGCCACGACGGTGCCGACGGTCAGTACGTCTTGGTGCAAGATCAAGAACCCGGCGCAAAGGTAGATGACGGCGGGGATTGACGACATGAACACCTGAACGATGGCAAAGAAAGACTGGCCGCTCATCGTTTGGCGAACCTGAAGCCCAATCTGGTTCTTGTTCTCGTTTTCGTAGCGACCAATCTCGCTAGCCTGGCGACCGAAGCTCTTTGCGAGCAGGATGCCGCTGACGCCAAGCGACTCCTGGGTGATCGAGGACATCTCGCTCAGCGACTCCTGAGTCTTGCTGGCGATCTTGGCTCGCACCTGGCCGACCTTGCGCTGCAGCAAAACCATGAGCGGCAGCATGATTAGGGCGACGATGGTCAACTGCCAGCTCAGCAAGAGCATCGCAACAAAAGATGCCAGCACCGTGACGGCGCTGCCGAGCATGCTCGAGATCGTGTTGCTGAGTACGCCTGCGACTCCGCCGACGTCGTTTTGCAGCCTCGACTGAATCGCGCCGGTCTTGGTGCGAGTGAAGAATGCGAGTTCCATCGACTGCAGGTGGGCGAACATGCGCACTCGGAGCGAACCCATCACCTTGTTGCCGATGGTCGAGGTTAGAAAGGTCTGCCAGACGCCGATTGCCGCGGCCAAGAGCCAAATGCCAACCATGCCAAAGACAAAGTTAGTGAGCAACCCGAGGTTTGGCTCACCGGAGGCTGGAAACAGGCCCTCGTTGAAGGCCCCTTGAATCAAAAGCGGCGGCAAAACAGAGAGACCGGCGCCAACCAGCACGAGACTCGTGGTCAAAATCAAGGATGCCCGATGTGGCGCAAAGAGCCCGAGGATGCGCGCTAGCAGGTTTTCGATCTTTGGCGCGGAGGCATTTCTGGCTTTCAGTGCGTCTGGATCCGTATTGAATCGACCCATTGGTCCACCGCCGCCATGCATGCTCATGGCTCGAGTCTAGGCGATGGCCTAGATGGCGATTTCGAGAGTAATCTCGACCGACTGACCCACGTCGATGTGCTCGGTGTCTTGTAGAACTTTCTTGATGGGAACCAGAAAAGATCCGTCTTTAGGAAACAGCGAGGTCGTGACTGAGGTTGCACCGATCGTCACGGATGCGGGTATCACGCCCCAGCCGTAGCTGACCATCGCGGCGACATCCTTGATTGATTGTGACTCGGCCTCTGGCACGCGCACGAAGAGAAACGGGGCGGGGCCTCGCCACTCGAATACGTCGCCGCTGAACTCAAGAATCACAGCTAGACACTATCGCTTCGAGCCGCTCGGCGACCTATTTAACCGAGCCGTAGCCTTGCCATGGCGTGTAGCGAATCCAGTCGACGAGCATTGTGCCATTCGAACCATTCGGCGCCGACGTGCCGGCCTGAATCGCGTTGTCGAGAATCAAGAAGATGCCCTGGTTGTATGGCCAGTTCGAGCCGACAACTAGCGAACGGGTCTGCCCGTTGGCGAATGTCTGGGTCACGCGCGTTCCGTCATACACGTTCTTTGAATAGACCTTGCCGTCGACCGTGAAGTCAAACTCGTTTGGCTTCCACTGGATGCCATAGACGTGGAACTTACTCGTGAAGTCGTTGACCGGCGCTACTGCGGTGAAGCCGCCTCCGCCGAACCAGGGGCCACCCGTGGCGGGATCCAAGCCGTGGATGGTTCCCTGAACCACCGAGTTGCCGCCGAGGCCCTCGGCGATGTCTGCCTCACCGGAGGCGGGCCAGTCGACGCTGCCAAAAAGATGGTTGGGAGCCGAGTAGTTGGACCCGAGAGACCAAATTGCGGGCCAGTTAAAGGCACCAACGGGCATCTTGGCTCGAATGCGAAGTTCGCCGTATTGAAAGTTCACCTTGCCCTGTGTCCAAAGTCGGGCGCTGGTCCAGGTGCCGTTGGTGTTTGTGGCGGTGAGGGCTAGGTTTCCCTTGCCATCCTCGTTTGCCGCCGCCTCGGTGTTGCTCTCGATCTCGCCGGTTCCGTAGTTCCAGAATCCGAGCTGTTCATAACCGTGATCAAGCAGGGCAGTCCAGTTGGAGTGATTGAAGGTTTTGACGGTCGGGCTGTTGAACTCCTCAGACCAGAGCAGGTTTCCGGTCGCGGTTGCCAGCACGTCAACGCGGTCGGCGCCGAGAGAGTTGCCGTAGGTGTCAGAGACTCCAACTCCGTTGATGGTCATAGTCGCAGCGATGCCCGCCTGCGAAAGTCTTTGCGCTACCGCCTGGGCACGCGCGAGGCCCTTGGTTTTCGCGGCCGCGGACTGCTTGAGGCCGCGAACATAACCAGTGATGGTGATTGCCGATGCCGTCTCAAACGAGCCAGCCTCGACGGCAAGTCGCCCTGCGGCCGCCTGATTGATCTGTGAGCTGCGGTTGATGAAGTCGACGTGGATGGCGGCGAGCGCCTTGACCGGTGCGGCCGCCGCATGCGCCGCAAAAGGAAAAGAACCGAGAGCCAGCAGCGACGTCAGCGCAACCGCCAGAGTATTGATTGCGCGCTTTGAATTGGCCATAGCCAAACTCTAAGCGAGAACTCGTGAAAGCGATTACATGGATGCGTTTTTGTTGCGAAACTGTGCCCTGTGAATCGCGTATTCGCGCCAGGTTAGCCAAAGCACGACCAGGTCGAAGATCGTTAGCCCAAACATGGTCCAACGCCACTCGTTAGCCAGCTCGTAGCACTGGTAGGCGATGAAAAGCAGCAAGAAACCGAGCATCCACGAGTAGGCCCAGAGTTTTTCGCGCCAGACCGCCGTGGCGAGCACAACCTTCACCAGGCCGTGGGCAAGCAAGTAGATTGCGGCATATAGAGTCGCGCCGATGGTGAGCTTTGAGGCAAAGTCGACCAGCAGGTTTGCAACCACGTCGTGAGGGTCTTTGCTCAGCTCGTGCATGGTTAGCGTCTGCACGAACGAGTCGATTTGGTTGGGCTTCACAAAAAGCAGAGCGATTCCACCAATGACCTCGAGAATTCCGTCGGCGATCTTGAGGCCGATGGTCAACCTGAAGGCTCTGCGAAGGCCCCTGGTTTCAATTTGTTGCACGCGTACTCCTAGAACTCGGTGCTTGGAAGATCGGTTTCGTCGCCGACAATTGCCTGCAGCAGTCGGTTGACGACGTGCTCGGGCGTCATCCCAGCGGGCATTGCCGGGGCACTGCCAAAGATCGCGCGGCCGGCCAAGCCGGTTTCGGTGTGCCCCGGCCTTGCGCTGATGACACGAATCTTGTCGCGCCGAAACTCGATGGCCAGAGTTGCCAAGAACTTCGCGTGTGCAGACTTGCTAGCCGAATACGCCGACATGCCGGCAAAGTCTTTTTCGGCGACGACGCCAGGCATCGACAGGATGAATGGTTCACGCAGGGCCTCGCCCGAAGACTTCAACTTCGAAGCCAGGGCGCCGAGCAACTGGCTGGGCCCAAGGTGGTTGATTTGCATGAGCTTGGTGGCGTCGCCTGGCTCGGTTTGGCTGGCTGCGGCGAAACCCACAACGCCCGATGCGACGACAACCCCGTCGAGAGAGTTTTCATCGGCGCTGAGGTAGTCGGTCAGTGTCTTGATCGACGCCGGCTGCTCGAGGTCTAGCAACAGCCTGAGTGCCGCCGCCGAAGAGATGCGCGCGGCCGACTCGTTGTTTCGAGCGGTTGCTAGCACCGAAGCGCCAGCCGCAGCGAGCCCGTCGGCGAGCAGGCGACCAAAGGCGCCAGTGGCTCCTACCAGGAGAATTCTTTTTCCGGCGAGCGTGGTCATCCTTGTTTCACAGCCTTTTGCGGTGTCATGAGCCAAGCCTATGCGCAGTTAGAATTTTGAGTATTCTTTCGCGAGCCCGCAGGCTCGAAAACCAGCGAAACACATCAAATCGGGACTCCTCTTGCGCGCATATTTCTCTAGGTCGATGATCTGGTTTGCTGCGTTCGTAGCGGTTTTTGCCGTCACGCTGTCGACGGTTTTTGCCATGAGCGGCGGAGCTCGGCCTAACCTTGCCTCGAGCCCCACCCCCAACGGCATTCAACGAACCGACTTGGTGGTGTTTGGCGGAACCCCGAGTGGTGTTTCTGCGGCTGTATCGGCGGCGCGGCTGGGGCTAAAGGTCAAGCTCATCTCGTCCACGGGCTCAATAGGCGGGGCGATCGCCAATGGCGTCGCCGCTACTGACGGCACGATGTATCCACCCACCGGGTTCGCCAAGGAGTTTTTTGCGCGAGCCGAGCGGTTTTATCCAGACAATGTGACTCTTCGCATCGAACCGCACGTGGCCGAGGCTATTTTCATGGGGCTGCTCAAGAAGGCCCACGTGCAGGTGCAGCTGAACGCGCGGCTGCTGGGGGTCGAAAAGGTTGACCAGAGCATCAGCTGCGTGAAGTTTTCCAACATCGCAAAGCAGTGCGCGGCGACGTTCGTTGACGCGAGCTACGAGGGCGACCTGTTCGCGGTCGCCGGCGCCAAATACCGACTCGGCACCCAAGATCTCTACTCCTACGGCGAGAGCATTGCAAAAAAGCGAATCATGCACACGGTGGTGCGCATGCCGACGTTGAGCGACTTGGAGCGAAACAGCTTCAAAGAGCTGCCATTCGTGGCATCGCCGACAAAGTTCAACTCGCACAAGGCCGACCTCACCAAGGGAATGCCGAGCTTCACCTACCGGCTCTGCCTGTCTAAGAAAAACAAGATTCCGTTTAGGCCGGCGCTCGAATACAAGAAGTGGATTCCCGCCTGGAAGGTTCTGCTCAAGAGCCTTTACAAGGATGGCCGTTGCCCGCAGTGCGTGGTTGCCGCCTACGGCACTGTGCTAACCAAACTCTGGCGCATCGCAGAGCTGCCAAATGGCAAGTACGACCTCAACTCACACCTGGGTCTGACCAACTTTCCGCTACCGCGCGCCTACTTTGGTCTCGGAAAGTCGCGTCATCGCATTGATCGACTCGCGCTCGATTACCTCGAATCATTTCTCTACTGGCTGCAGACAGATCAGAGCGTGCCGGCCTTCGAATCGAATGCGCTGGCGGGAATGGGTCTCTGCGCCGACGAATACCGGGGCAACCGGCACCTGCCATACCAGCCATATATTCGCGAGGGTCGGCGACTGGTCGGCAAGTACACCCTCACCACCTTTGACATCTTTCAGAGCAGGTCGAAGCCAGAATCGATTGCATACGGTTCGTACTTTCTCGACAACAAGTCGAGCCAGCTGATCTTTGCGAACCAGGCGATCTATCGCGACATGACACCATTCATGCTGCCTCCGACCTATGAGATTCCCTACGGAGTTATGGTTCCACAGAAGGGGCCGGACAATCTGCTCGTTTCGGTTGGTGTCTCAACCTCACCGATTTCTTATGGCTCGATTCGAATGGAACGCCAATTCATGGGGCTCGGGCAGGCCGCCGGCGTGGCGGCAGCGGTCGCAGCCCACACCAACACAAAGGTCTCGACGATCGACGTCTCGCGACTGCAGTCGGCACTCGAGGATGTCGGAGACCACGTGCGACTCTCAGACCTGTGCCAGACCATCGACTTCTTTAGCAGGGCTCAACAGGGCTTTTCGCCGTTCACCTGTGAACCAAGGGTCTTGAAAAATTAGGATGGTCAAGGTTGCTGCCTTCGACGCCGTTCGAAGCGTGGCGATGCTGCTCGGCTTAGTGGTGCATGCCGAGTTAGTGATCGAGCTGACCAGAGGCGACCAAAGCTTGAGGCCGATCTACGACGTCATCCATGTTTTTAGAATGCCGACTTTCTTTATTCTCGGCGGGTATTTTGCCGCTTCGCTGCTGAGCCGAGCGGGATCGCGCGGATTCATGCTCAGTCGCACCAAGCGCCTCTTTGCTCCGCTTTTGGCGGCCGAACTGGTGATCGCCGCGGTGCTGATTCCGCGCGGATGTTCGGTGTGCTCTGGTCTCGGCTCGAGCACCTGGCTTCAGGTGGGTTGGCTGCACCTCTGGTTTCTCGCCTACCTGTCGGTTATTTCTCTAGGGTTCTGGGTGGCGGCAAGACTCTGGCGACGAGCCGGTCTCGCAGGCAAACTTTCCGCCCTTCGCCGGCCGAGGTTGCTCGCGTTTTGGTTCGTCGGGGCCGTGGCTTTGACCACCGTCGTCCCGAACCATTTGGCGGCCGATGGCACCCTTCGCATGAGTCTCGCGATTGTTCCGGACGCCTCGCTGCTTGTGCTTTTCTCGATCTTCTTTGCCTTCGGGGCGGCACTCTGGGCAGGAGGGTTCGGCGCAGTCGGCTTGGTGAAGTCTTGCGGTCTGCCGATGTTGGCAGTCGGCATTTGGGCATACCTGGCAAGCAAGGATGCGCCAGCGCCTCTGGCAGCCATCGACTACACCTTGGCGATGTGGGCGCTGCCACTCGGAATTCTCGGGTTGTCGCTGCTGGTCATCCGTGGTTCAAAAAGGGCGCTCGCCTACCTGAGCGACTCCGCCTACTGGGTCTATTTGTTTCACCCCGCGTTTTTGGTTGCGGTTGCGGCGCTCTTCAGGTCGAGCAGTTGGCCGGTAGGGGCGGAGTTTGCCGTCTTGTTGGTTGCCACCGCTGGGCTTTCGATTCTGAGCTATCAGGTCGTGGCGAGACACACCATAATCGGCCGCTTTTTGAGTGGCCGCCGCCGAGTTAGGCGCTTAGTGCCGACTGAATCGCGCCGTGCAGGCGGCCGTTGGTGGCTAGAACGCTAGAAGATTCGGCGGTCAATTCGCCATCTAGGTCGCTAAAGCGGCCACCTGCCTGCTCGACGATCGGAACCAGTGCCGAGATGTCATAGATCTTGAGGTCGTGTTCGGCAACCGCGTCGACGGATCCCTCAGCCAACAGCATGTACGAGTAGAAGTCGCCGTATGCCCTGGTGCGCCAGATTTGGCGGCTCAGCTGCAGCAACTGCGGCAGGCGCCCAGAGGCATCCCAGAGTTGCAGGTTGTTATAAGACAGGGATGCGTGTTCGAGGTCGCTCACGCCCGAGACCGAAATCGTTCTCACCGACCCGTCGATGTCTTGAGTGAATGCGCCAACCTTTGGGGCTGCCCACCAACGTCGGCCGAGGGCTGGTGCCGAGACAACGCCGACCACGGGTTTATCGTCGACCACAAGAGCAATCAGAGAAGCCCAAACCGGAACGCCTCGCAGGTAGTTTGCCGTTCCGTCGATCGGGTCGATAATCCAGGTGCGGCTTGCCGTGCCGCTGTTGCCATACTCTTCGCCGATAAGGGCGTCGGCTGGGCGTTCGGTTGCCAGGATGCCCTTGAGCGCCGCCTCAACCGCGCGGTCGGCGTCGGTTACGGGCGACCGGTCTGGCTTGGTTTCGACCTTTAGGTCTAGCGCGCGAAAACGCTCGAGGGCGATGGCGTCGGCGGCATCGGCCATGCGCAGCGCGAGTTCGAGGTCTTCGGCAAAAGTTGGCATGGGTCTAATTTAGTCTTGCTCGCGCCGGGGCAGGTCTTCGTCGATGCGGGCCGTGCTTGCCGATTTCATCAGCCGCCGCAGGCTGTCTACGCGGGATGCGCCGGCTTCGCCCAAACGGCCGTCGGCAACCGCGGCGTCCAGCTCGCAGTCGGGGGAGTCATCCTGGTGACTGCAGTCTCGCGGGCAGGTCTCGATCACTCGCCAGAGGTCTTCGAATGCGCGCAGCAAGTTTGCTGGGTTGATGTGGCCGAGGCCAAAAGACCTCACACCAGGGGTGTCGATGATCCAGCCCGATCCGAAGCCCTCGCCAAGCTCGATGGCCTGGGCCGAGCTCGAGGTGTGACGGCCTCTGCCGGTGACCTCGTTGACGTGTCCGGTGGCACGGCTAGCGCCTGGCACCAGCGCGTTCACCAGGGTCGACTTGCCAACGCCAGAGTGGCCGACGGCAACGGTGATCTGGTCGGCTAGCAGGTCACGCAGGTCGGCGATGTTGGGTTCATCCGAGCGGTTTAGCACCACCGGAATGCTGAGCCCGGCGAAGTTTTTGAGAAACTCGGCAGGGTCGGCCAGGTCGGTTTTTGTAATTACCAGAATCGGCTTGAGACCGGCGTCGAATGCGGCGGCGAGGTAGCGGTCGATCAGTCGGGTGCGCGGCTCAGGGTTGGCGATGGCAGTGACAATCAACATCTGAGTGGCATTGGCGACGATTACGCGCTCAACCTCGTCGGTGTCATCGGCGCTGCGGCGAAGCAGCGAGGTGCGGGGTTCGACCCGAACGATTCGGCTGAGCGCGCCATTCGCGGCACTGGTGTCGCCGACCAGCGCTACTCGGTCACCGACCACGGCTCCGGCCTTGCGCAGTTCTTTGCCCAGGGTTGCGGTGACCAGCCTGTGTTCGTCGAGCAACAACACCTCGTAGCGACCGAGGTGAACGCTCGTCACCATGCCTGGGTGCGCGTCGTCGAAGGCTGGGCGGGTCTTGGTGCGCGGGCGGTTGCCCTTTGGGTTTGGGCGCACCCGCACGTCGGTTTCATCCAGGTCGTGTTGACCCGGCTCAGGCTCATAGAGCCAGCTCAAGCGCGGGCCTCGAGCATCGACTGCCAAAGCTGAGCAAAGTTGGGCATGGTTTTGCTTGTGGTGCCGATGTTTTCAACCAGGATGCCAGGCACGCGCAGACCGATGATGGCGCCGGCGGTAGCCATGCGGTGGTCTTCGTAGCTGAGCCACTCGCCGCCGTGGAGGTTTTCGCTCGGGTCGATTTCGAGGCCGTCCTCGAGCTCGCGGGCGATGCCGCCGATGCGGTTGATTTCGGCTACCAGCGCCGCAAGTCGGTCGGTCTCGTGGCCGCGAAGGTGGGCGACGCCCGTGATGCGGGTTGGGGTGCTGGCGATGGCGCCGAGGGCGGCGACGACAGGGGTGAGCTCGCCGCCGATCGAGAGGTCGATGTCGATGCCCGTGATTAGGCCCGAACCAGTGATGGTTAGGCCGCGGTCATCGCGTGAGATTTCGGCGCCCATGCGCTGCAGAATGCCGTCGAACTCGTCGCCAACCTGAGTGGTCGAGGCGGGCCAGTGCTGAATCGTGACGGAGCCGCCGGCCACCATGGCCGCAGCGAGAAAAGGGCCGGCGTTAGAAAGGTCTGGCTCGATGACGACTCGGCCGCCCTGAACCTGGCCTGGCTCGACGCGCCAGACGGTCGGCTCGGGCTGCGAAACCTCGATGCCGCGCTGGCGCAGGCATTCGACGGTCATGTCGATGTGGGGCATGCTAGGCAGGTGTTCGCCCTCGTGCCTGAGCGTGAGTCCCTCGTCAAATGCCGCCGCCGAGAGCAACAAACCTGAAACGAACTGACTCGAAGCCGATGCGTCGATGGTGAGCTCGCCGCCTCGCACCGAACCGGTGGCCACGATTGTGAACGGCAAAGCCCCGCGACCGTCGTCGTCTACCTCAACGCCCAAGGCGCGCAGCGAATCAATGGTGGTGGCCATCGGTCGGCGGCGGGCGCCCTCGTCGCCATCGAATGTAATTCGTCCCGCAGCCAGTGCTGCAAAGGGTGGCACAAACCTCATCACTGTGCCAGCGAGACCGCAGTCGATGGTCGTCTCTACCCGCCCGAGCGCCTCAGCGTCCAAGTTAACCTCCAGCTCGCCGCCGGCACCCGTCGCAAAGCCAAAGCCGAGCGACTTCAGGGCCTCGATCATCAGCGAGGAGTCGCGAGATTCCAGCGGTTCAACAAGCGTCGAGGATGAACCAGATCGCGCGGCAAGGGCGGCCAAAATCAACTCGCGGTTAGTAAGCGACTTCGATCCGGGCAACGCCACCGTTGCTGCAATCGGGCCGGCAGCGACAGGCGCAGGCCAAAGCTCGTGCTTGCTGGAATAGGTGCTTAAAGTCATTGGTTCAAAGTTACCAGCCAACCCCCGAGCTGCCAGCAACGAACAGAAGAGGAAGCGTGACTAGCTACACCCCAGCAGTTTCATCCTTTGGTTCTCGCCGTCTAGACTCAATGCCAATGACCGAGAATCGCAGCAATCCAACCGACGCAGAGCGTCTTATGCAGTTCGAGCAGCAGGCCTTGCAGTACACATCCCTGCTGTTCGGAATCGCGCTGAAGAAAACCAAAAACTACCAGGATGCCGAGGATCTCGTTCAGGAGACGTTCGTGAAGGCCTATAAGGCTTGGCACCAGTTTGAGCAGGGAACAAACCTGCAGGCTTGGTTGACCACCATCCTAGAAAACACGCGCAAGAACCTCGTGGCCAAAAAGATTCGCGACAAGGCAGAGGGCGGGCTCGACGAGCTCGAAGATTTTCAGATTGGAACCGCTGAGTCGGTTACCGCAAGACCAAACCGGGCCGCCGAAGTTGAGGCACTTAGCCGCATGACCTCCAAAGAGGTCAACGACGCGCTCGACTCGATTTTGCCGCAGTACGCCCAGGTGGTTCGATACGCCGTGTTTGCCGAGCTCTCCTACGCCGAGATTGCCGACAAGATGGGCATCGCAATGGGAACGGTGATGAGCCGCCTGCACCGTGGCAAGAAGGCGCTTCGCGAGAAGCTAGCCGAATATGCCAAAGAAGAGGGCTACAACGTGTATACCGAGGATGAAATGAAGGAACGAAGACTCGCCTCGGCAGCAAGAAACAAGAAAGGCGCAGAAAAGTGACCGAAGTTAACTGCGAAGAGACGAAGCGTCAGGTTCACGAGTACCTGCACAGCGCGCTGTCTAAAGAAGAGATCGACAACATCACCGATCACATCGCCAACTGCGATAGCTGCGAGAGTGACTATGACTTCGAGCACCTTTTTAACAAGGTCGTCAAACGTGCCTGCGACGAGGCTCCGCCGGCGGAACTTGCCGAACGCATTTTGAATCGCCTCAAGGGGCTAATCAACGACGCGGGCGAAGTCGCCCACGAGTAGTCGCGGCGCTAGTTAGTTTTAGAAACTTAGGCGTCGAGTGGCAGGTCTAGCCACTCAAACCACCCTCGGTGCAGCACCAACCAAGCTAGTAGGCCGTAGCCAACCTGGCCAGGCAAGCCGGTTTCGCTTGCCTTTACCTCTGCCAGCCAACCCTCGTGGGCCACGAGCGGCTCGAAGCAATCGATGAAAGTCACGTCGCGACGCTTTGCGACGTCGGCGAACCCCTGAGAGAGCGCAGAAATCGACTCGTTGAGCGCATCATTGCGGTGGGGAGTTGGGCCGACCACAAGGCAGTCGATTCCAAGTTTTTTAGCCTCGTCGAGAATGTTGGCCAAGTTCAGTCGGCTGCGCGACATTGAAACGCCAGCGGCCGGGTCGGAGTTGCCGGGGGCAAGAACCAAGCGATTCTCGATGCCAGGCTCGAATCGCGACTGAATCTCAGATACCCATCGGGCGGCAAGTTCTGGCGAGGCCTCGTTCGGTTGCGGCAGCGCGAGAATCTCAATAAACGGAGCGCCTTCGGCTGCCGGCGCACTCGGGGTGCGGGCGATAACTCGGCCAACCCAACCCATGCCCTTGGAGTCGCCCATGGCGCTCACGAGCGCGTCGCCCGCGATTACGATGCGAACACGAGTTCTCGGCGCGATGGGCACGGTGTCGAGCTACCTAGTCTGCGAACGCGCGGGCGACGAGGTCTGCCTGCTCGGCGGCGTGAGCCTTTGACGAGCCGGTGGCCGGCGATGCCGATGCTGGCCGAGAAACGAGTTTCGCGACCTTGCCATCCATGTATTTAGGCAAGAACAGACCGATGTATGTCCAAGGACCCTGGTTGGCTGGCTCGTCTTGAACCCAAACCAGCTCGGCGTTTGGATACAGGGCGTATGCCGCCTTGATCTCATCGACCGGGGTTGGGTAGAGCTGTTCGACGCGAACAATCGCGGTGGTGCGGTCGCCGCGCTTCTGCGACTCGGCCAAGAGGTCCCAATAGACCTTGCCCGAGCAGAACAAGACGCGCTTGACCTCTGCTGGGTTGAGTCCCTGCTCGTCGCCGATTACCGGACGGAACTCGCCGTTGGTGAAGTCTTCGACCGAGCTCGAGGCTGCCTTGAGGCGAAGCATCGACTTTGGCGAGAAGACCACGAGTGGTCGACGTGGGGTCGAGTATGCCTGGCGGCGCAGCAGGTGAAAGTGCGATGCGGGGGTCGAAGGCTGAGCAACAGTCATGTTGTTCTGCGCACAGAGCTGCAGGTAGCGCTCGATGCGCGCCGACGAGTGGTCGGGACCCTGGCCTTCGTATCCGTGCGGAAGCAGCAGGACAACACCCGAGTGCTGGCCCCACTTTTGTTCGGCCGAAGAAATGAACTCATCGATGATGGTCTGAGCGCCGTTGGCGAAGTCGCCGAACTGCGCCTCCCAAAGTACGAGGGCACTCTCGCTCTCGACCGAGTAGCCGTATTCGAAGCCCATGGCGGCGTATTCGCTGAGCATCGAGTCGTAAATGTAGAACTTGGCCTGATTGTCAGAGAGGTTGCGCAGCGGCATCCACTCTTGGCCGTTCTCTCGGTCGTGGAACACCGCGTGACGCTGCACGAAGGTGCCGCGGCGGCTGTCTTGGCCAGACATGCGAACCGGCTTTCCCTCGAGCAAGAGGGATCCGAAGGCCAAGAGTTCGCCGAAGCCCCAGTCGATGCCGCCCTGGCGGCTCATCTCGACGCGCTTGGCAAGCAACTGCTGAAGCTTTGGGTGCACGCTAAAACCGGCTGGGATGTTGTTGTGCGCGTCACCGATTAGCTCGACCACCGAACGGGCGATTGCGGTGCCGCGTTCGAGGGTTGGGTTGTCGCTCGCGGTGGTGCCGATGCCAACAGGGCGTGGAACCAGCGAGACCGGCTTGGCCATTGCCTCGTGAACGTCGGTGAAGGCCTGCTCGAGCTTGTTCTGGAAGTTAGCGTTTGCCGCCTCAAACTCTTCGCGGGTGATGTCTCCGCGGCCAACCAGCGACTCCAAGTAGAGGGTGCGAACGGAGCGCTTGGCCTCGATCAGGTTGTACATCAGCGGCTGGGTCATCGAAGGATCGTCGCCCTCGTTGTGGCCGCGTCGGCGGTAGCACACGAGGTCGATGACGACATCCGAGTGGAAGGTCTGGCGGTAGTCGAAGGCCATCTGTGCAACGCGAACAACGGCCTCTGGGTCGTCCCCGTTGACGTGAAAGATCGGCGCCTGAAAGCCCTTGGCAATGTCGGTCGAGTAGACCGTCGAGCGGGACTCGCTAGGCGGGGTTGTGAAACCGACCTGGTTGTTGATGACGATGTTGATGGTTCCACCGGTGGTGAATCCGCGTAGGTTCGCCATATTAAGAACCTCGGGAACGACACCCTGGCCGGCGAAGGCTGCGTCACCGTGAATCAGGATCGGCAACACAGGAAAGACCTTGTCATAGCGAGTGGTACCCAGCGCGTCGAGCTTGGCGCGCACGATGCCCTCGAGCACCGGGTTGACCGCCTCGAGGTGCGAAGGGTTTGCGGCAAGCGAAACATTCACGGTCTTGCCAGATGCGTTGGTGAAGGTGCCCTCGGTTCCGAGGTGGTACTTCACGTCGCCCGAGCCCTGAACTGTGCTGGTGTCGGTGTTGCCCTCGAACTCCTTGAAGACCTGGCCGTAGGTCTTGCCGGCCACGTTGGTCAAAACGTTGAGGCGGCCGCGGTGGGCCATGCCGATTGCGACCTCGCTCAGGCCGGATTCGGCAGCGCTCTGCAGAATCGCGTCGAGCGCCGGAATCGTCGATTCGCCACCCTCGAGCGAGAAGCGCTTCTGGCCAACGAACTTGGTCTGCAAGAAGGTCTCAAAGGCCTCGGCCTCGTTGAGCTTTTCTAGGATGCGAAACTGTTCATCCTTGCTTGGCTTGGCATATGGGCGCTCGAGGTGGTCTTGGAACCACTTGCGCTGAGCTGGGTCTTGAATGTGCATGTACTCAACGCCAACGGTGCGGCAGTAGGAGTCGCGCAGAATCTTGAGTGTGTCGCGGAACTGCGCCTTTGACTTGCCGCCGAAACCGCCGGTCTTGAAGGTGCGGTCGAGGTCCCACAGGCTCAGGCCGTGGTTGAGGATGTCGAGATCGGGGTGGGTGCGCTGGCGGTATTCGAGCGGATCGATGTCAGCCATCAGGTGACCGCGAACGCGGTAGGCGTTGATGAGTTCCTGGATGCGCGACGCCTTGCTGCGGTCGTCCGTTTCGTCGCTCTCGAAGTCTTCGACCCAGCGAACCGGCTCATAAGGAATGCGTAGGTCGGCGAAGATCTGGTCGTAGAAGCCGCGCTCACCGAGCAGCAGTTCGTGGATCTTCTTTAGGAACTCGCCCGAACCAGCACCCTGGATAACTCGGTGGTCGTAGGTAGAGGTGAGCGTGATGGTCTTGCTGATGCCGAGCTTGGCGAGGTGCGCCTCCGGTAGGCCCTGGAACTCTGCTGGGTACTCGAGCGCGCCGGCGCCGATGATGCAGGCCTGGCCCTTCATGAGACGAGGAACCGAGTGCACTGTGCCAATTCCGCCGGGGTTGGTCAGCGAAATCGTCGAACCGGCAAAGTCGCCCGGAGTGAGGCTGTTGGTGCGCGCCTTCTTGACCAGCTCTTCGTAGGCGATCAGGTATTCGGCGAAGTTGAGGCGTTCGGCCTTCTTGATGTTTGGCACTAGCAGCGCACGGGTGCCGTCTTCTTTCGGAATGTCGATAGCGAGGCCGAAGTTGATGTGCGCCGGCGAGACCGCAGTGGGCTTGTCGTCGATGATGTCGTAATAGACGTTCTGGCTCGGAAACTCCTTCAAAGCACGGATGATGGCGAAGCCGATCAGGTGCGTGAACGAAACCTTGCCACCGCGGGTGCGGTTGAGGTGCGAGTTGATCACGATGCGGTTGTCGATCAGGAGCTTGGCCGGAATCGAGCGCACGCTGGTGGCGGTCGGAACGGTGAGCGAGAGGTCCATGTTGGTGGCGAGTGCCTTTGACATGCCCTTGAGCACGGTGAGCTTGTTCTCGCCTGAGGTTTCATCCTGGGTTGGGATGCTGCTGGTGACAGGAGCCTGGGCAGGAATCGGCTGAGTGCGCGGCTCGATTCGAGTGGTCTTGGCTACGACTGGATTGTTTGCATTTTCGTTAGACACGGCTACTGGCGATCCTTGGCTTGGAGCGGCGGCTGGGACAACTGGGTTGGGTGCGGCAGCCGGAACGACCGGAGCGACGGCCGCCGGGGGAGCGGCGGCTGCGGGCGTTGCTGGAGCTGCTGGAGCGGAAGATTTGGTCTGCTGGTAGCGCTCGAGAATGGGCCACCAAGAACGGTCAACTGCGTCGGGATTCGCGATCCACTGCGAATACATTTCATCTACTAGCCATTCGTTGGCTCCGAAATCGTTCGAAGACCCCGAATTTGACTCGTTAGTCGACAGCTTGACCACCTCGTTCGTGAATTTCCTTGTCTAGCCTACTCTTGCGAACCCCGCGAAAATCGGGCAATCGGTATGTTTACAGCAAGTTTCTAGGGCCAGTTGCTGGTTATGCTGTAAATAGTTATGGACCCCGCGCCCGCCCGCTTGTTTAGCCAGTTTCTGGCACCTGATTTTGCCGTGTTCGGCGGCCCGCGATGAACGACTGGATTCTGCTCGCAATCGCCGGCTTTTTGACCGTGTGCACCGGTCTCTTCGTGGCCAGCGAATTCTCAATGGTGAACCTCGAACGCAACGAACTCGAGGCTCGGCGCGAGCGCGGCGAGCGCGGTTTGAGCAACACCATCAGAGCGCTGAGCCGCACTAGCACTCACATGTGGGGCGCACAGCTTGGAATCACGCTCACCACCATGCTGACCGGCTTTTTGGCCGAGCCAGCGATGGGGCGGCTCATCAAACCCACCGTCGCCGGATGGGGTTTCTCGGCTGACGCAACCCGCAACCTCTCGCTTGTGACGACACTGGTCATCATCACAGCCACCACCACGTTGTTCGGCGAACTTGTGCCCAAGAAGTTGGCGCTGAGCGTGCCACTCAAGGTGAACCAGGCCGTTGTTGGTTTTCAGCTCGCATTCACCTGGACATTTGGCTGGGCGATCTTTGTGCTCAATAAGGTCGGACGAGCGCTGGTCAGGTCACTCGGCATCGAGCCCAAAGAAGAGCTGAGCTCGACGCGTTCGGCCGAAGAGCTCGCCGCGCTGGTTCGTCGGTCGGCAAAACTCGGAGCCCTCGACCAGCACACGGCGACCCTGCTGACCAAGACCCTCGCGCTGAGCCAATTGGTCGCTGCCGACGTAATGACTCCGCGCCCGCGGGTTTTCACGCTCGACCGAGACCAGACGGCGGCCGATGTGGTGGCGTTGTGCAACCAGACCGGCCACTCGCGGTTTCCGATCATTGATGGCTCGAGCGACGACGTGGTCGGCCTGGTGCACGTCAAGCAGGCGGCCGCCGTGCCGCGCGCAAAGCGAGCATCCGTGCCTGTTAGCGCATTCATGGTCGAACCACTTCGAGTGCCCGAGACCATGCGACTCGAAAAGCTCATGGTTGAGCTTCGAGCCAAGGGCCTGCAGCTGGCGATTGTCGTCGACGAATACGGCGGCACCGCAGGCCTCGCGACCCTAGAAGATCTGGTCGAAGAACTGGTCGGCGAGCTAGCCGACGAGCACGACCGCACCCGCGCCGGCGTTACCCGAGGGGCAAACTCTTCGATCCTGTTTCCTGGCCTGATTCGCCCCGACGAACTCGCCGAGATGGCGGTCAAGGTGCCCAGCGACGGCGCTTACGAGACGGTTGCCGGATACCTCATGGCGGTGCTCGGTCGCATCCCGGCAGTTGGCGACGAGGTCGAAATCGAAGACGGTTCGCTGCGCGTCGAACGCATGGATGGCCGTCGCGTCGACCGAGTTCGATTCACGCCGAAGGTCGAGGTGAGCGATGACTAACCCATGGGTGGGCATCGGCTGGTTCGGCCTCCTGTTGTTGGCGAACGCCTATTTTGTTGCTGCGGAGTTCGCCGTAATCTCGGCTCGTCGAGCCCAGATCGAGCCTCGCGCCGATGCCGGTTCTCGTCCCGCTCGAATCGTGATTCGCGCGATGGAGCGCGTCACCCTGATGGTGGCTACGACCCAACTTGGAGTCACCATTTGCTCGCTGCTGATTCTCTCGATTGCAGAGCCGAGCGTCCACGCCCTTCTAGAGCCCAGCCTTCAATCGCTTGGGCTGAGCGAGGCCTCAGTTGGTGCGGTTGCTTTCGGACTCACCCTGACTCTGGTTACCTTCATCCACGTGGTTGTCGGCGAGATGGTGCCCAAGAACATTTCGTTCTCGGTGCCAGAGCGTGCCGCCCTGTTGCTTGTGCCGCCGCTCTATGTGCTGGCCACGATTCTTCGGCCGATCGTCTTCGCAATCAACTGGCTGGCCAACCGCGTGCTTTGGCTCTTTAGGGTCGCGCCTAAGGATGAGGCGCGAACCGCTTTCACCCTCGACCAAGTCGAAGATATCGTCGAGCACTCGACCCGCGAGGGCGTGCTGAAAGACCCATCCGGCGCTCTTTCGAACACCTTCGAGTTCACCGAAAAGAAGGTGCTCGATATCGCAGTCGGCCTCGAGTCGCTCGTGTCGTTCGAAGAGTCGGTCACACCGGCCGCCATCGAACAGGCGGTCGCCAAGCACGGGTTCTCGCGCTATCCGATTCGCAACGAGGATGACGACCTCGTCGGATATCTGCACCTCAAAGACGTGTTAGACCTCGACGCGGATGAATACGAACAGCCTGTGCCGGCGAAGCGAATCCGCACCCTGATTTCGCTACCGGAACGAATGGAACTCGAGGATGCGCTTGCCTCTATGCGTCGTGTCGGCGCCCACCTGGCTAGGGTCTTCGATCGCGCCGGCAACGTGCGAGGAGTGCTGTTTCTCGAAGACATCCTTGAAGAACTCGTGGGCGAGGTTCAAGACGCCACTAGGCGCGACCGCTAGCCGCTACTTGGCTCGCGCGTACTGCTTGGGCCAGTAGTCGATCTCGACGCCGAGCTCTTGCGATGCGTGCAGTGCCCACTGCGGGTCGCGCAGCGCGGCACGGCCGATCATGATGACATCTACTAACCCAGCCTGCAGAATCTCTTCTGCCTGCTTGCCCGTGGTGATCTGGCCGACGGCACTGACCGATTCATCGACGTGTTGCGCAACGAACTCGGCAAACTTCACCTGGTAGCCGGGGCCGGTCGGAATCGTGACGCCCGTGATTAGGCCGCCGGTTGAGATGTCAAACAGGTCAGCACCCTGATCGGCGCACCAGCGGGCCACCGTGGCGGTCTGTTGTTCATCCCAGCCGCCTTCTTTGTAGTCGGTAGCCGAGAAGCGCACAAACAGGGGAATCGATTCGCCAATGGCGGCTCGAATGCCGATGACTATTTCGAGCAGCAGACGGGCTCGATTCTCAAGGCTGCCGCCGTAGTCGTCGGTGCGGTCGTTAGTGAGCGGTGATAAAAACTGGTGCAGAAGGTAGCCGTGTGCGGCGTGAATCTCGATTGCATCGAAACCGGCGTCGACCGAGCGCTTGGCGGCTTCGACCCAATCGGTCACCATGGTGCGCATCTCGTCGGTCTCTAGCGCTCGCGGAGCCGCATAGCCCTCGAAGGCCTCGTCTGTGCTCGAAACGCTCTGCCAGCCGCCCTCTTCGATGGGCTCGCTGCCATGGCCAGACCAAGACCGGTATGTCGATGCCTTGCGACCAGCGTGCGCGAGCTGAATCGCACTCATGGCACCCTGCGAGTGGATGAAGTCGTTGACGCGCTTCCAGGCAGCAACCTGCTCGTCGTTCCAGATGCCAGTGTCCCAAGATGAGATTCGACCGTCGGGGCGAATGCCGGTTGCCTCGGTGATGATCAACCCGGCACCGCCGATTGCCATGCTGCCCAGGTGAGCGATGTGCCAGTCGGTTGGCACTCCGTCGCGGTCTTCGCAGGCATATTGGCACATCGGCGAGATGAAGATGCGGTTGCGGGCCTGCATGCCTCGAATGGTGATTGGTTCAAAGAGTTTGACCGAGTTCATGAAGCCAAGCCTAAGTGTGGTTCGCAGCCGATTTCTAACTTGGATGGGTAGCCTTAAGCAATGTTCACCTCTGAGATGCTCGCGCTGTTGGCTGCGCCAACGGCATCGGATGATAAGTACTCGAGGGGTGTCGTAAGTTTCTTGACGGGCTCGACGGAGTTCGCGGGTGCCGCGATTCTGGGAGTCACGGCGGCAATTCGCACCGGCGTCGGAATGGTTCGCTACGAAGGGCCGGCAGAGGTTTCGAGGCTGGTTATCGAGGTTCGCCCCGAGGTGGTCTGCGGGCCTGGCCGGGCTCAGTCTCGGGTCTTGGGTTCTGGCGTTCCGCTGGTTGGCGCGCAGGCCGAGGCGATTGGTGCATTCGTGCAGGCCGATGAACTCTTGGTGATCGACGCCGGCGCACTTTCTTTGATTGATTTCGCAGCACTCAAACCGGCAACCGCCGTGCTGACTCCGCACGCCGGCGAAATGGCGCGCCTGCTCGAGCGCCTCGGCATCACGATCGAGTTCGACTACGAGGCGGCGCAGCGCGTGGCCGCGGCTTTGAACCAGTTTGTGCTCCTGAAGGGCAACATCACTTTTGTCGCCGCGCCGTGGGGCGAGGTCGTCACCATCGGGCCGAATCCGCCGGCGTTGGCCACCGCAGGCACGGGCGACGTGCTGGCGGGCATCCTTGGTGCACTTTTGGCCCACAATCACGATCAGATCGTGGCCGACGAGAACCTGTTTTTGACGGCGATTGAGCTCGGAGTTCTGCTGCACTCGGCGGCGGCCGAGTTGGCTGCCAAGGATGGCCCGGTGGCCGCCCTGGACGTGGCCGAGGCCGTTCGGCTGGTCGTTCGCGATGTGCAAGGTGGAGAACTTGCCTAGGGCGGCGTGGCATTCGCGCATCGAGGTGTTGCTCTTCGCTGCGCTCGCTCTGCAACTCGGCCTGATCGCCGAGGGAATCTGGGGCGGAGGGTTTCCGATGGGAGACCTGCCGTTCGCCTACCAGCCATGGGTCGAGTCGATTCAAAACGGCGGCGGTTGGCTCGGTATAACTAGCGAGTGGGTTTATCCGTTTCCGGCCTTGTTGCCGATGTTCGCCGCCTACTTTGTTTCGCCTGGCAACCTGCAGACCGGTTGGCTGATTCTCTCCGTGGTGGCAAACACTCTGATGCTCGGATGGCTTGCTAACTGGGAGCGTGACGCCGACTCGCTGCGCACCAAGCGCGGCACGCTGACGGCGTGGTTTGTGCTGGCTTTCATCTTCGTGGTCGGCCCGGTTTCGCTCAGTCGCCTCGAAACGGTGACGCTGCTTTTGTCACTGGTTGGCATGCTCGCGCTCGACCGCGAACGGTTCGGCACGGCAACCGCCTGGTTTACCGCTGGCGTGTGGATCAAGATTTGGCCCGTTGCACCGTTGCTCGCGCTTATTGCCGCCGGTCAGCGCCGGCTGAGGGTTTTCGTCGTAGCGACAACCGCAAGCATCGGCACGCTCATCGTCGGTTTTCTGCTCGGCGGCAATGCCTCGTTGTTTGGATTCCTAACCGTGCAATCGGGCCGAGGCATCCAGATCGAGGCGCCGATTGCCCAGTGGTGGCTGTGGCAGGGAGTCGCCAAAGTTCAAGATGCCGGCCTCTACTACGACGGGTCGATGTATACCTTTCAGGTTCGCGGCATCGGGGTTGAGCAGGTTGCAACTTTGATCGGGCTCGCGCAGATTATTGCGCTGATAATCACGGGCTGGCTGGCGTTTGCGGCGGCTCGAAGCGGCGCAGCCTGGCGAGATGTCGTCACGGTGGCCACGCTGACCGCGGTGCTCGACCTAATCGTCTTCAACAAGGTGGGTTCGCCCCAGTACATGATGTGGCTCGTTCTGCCAGCCGCGATGGGGCTGTTCTTCGGCGTTCCGCGCTGGCGTTTCTACGTGGTTTACACGCTCGCACTGGGCTTTGTGACCTGGATGATTTATCCAGTCTTCTACGGTCAGATTCTGGCCCTCGAACCGGCCGGAGTGGCCCTGCTTGGGGTTCGAAACCTTGCCGTGGTGGTTCTGCTAGTGCTCGCCAATGTGAGGCTAACCAGGATGCGCGCCAGCGGCCCGCAACAAGTCGACTCAGCCGGGGTTGCCTCGAGCTAGGAGTCGAGTAGCTCTCGAAGCAGAGGTCCGACCTTCTCGTGCTCGATCAGGAATCCGTCGTGGCCGTATGGCGACTCGATGACGCGCAATTCGCCGCCGATCAGCTCGCCGCCGATGTGCTCGGCGATCAGTGCCTGGTCTTGAATCGGAAACAGGCGGTCGGAGTCGATGCCGGCGACGAGCGACTTGGCGCGAATTGACGCGAGCGCCTGGGCAACGCCGCCGCGGTCGCGGCCCACATCGTGCGAGTTCATCGATTCGACCAGCACGATGTAGGAGTTCGCGTCGAAGCGACGAGTGAACTTGTTGCCGTGAAAGTCTAGGTAGCTTTCGACCGCGAACCGGCCGCCACCGCCGAGCGGCGACACGCTGCTCTGCCATGAGCGCTCGAAGCGCTCGTTGAGCTCGCCGGGCGAGCGGTAGTTGAGCAGGGCCATGCGTCGGGCAAGGGCGAGTCCGCGGTGCGGCCCGAATCCCGGCTTGGCCTCGTAGTAGTGGCCTTTGTCAAAGGCAGGATCGGTCTTGATGGCCTCAACCTGCACAGAGTTGAGTGCGATCTGGTCGGCCGACGAAACGGCCGGCGCCGCAATCACCGCAATGCGATCGACCGCATCCGGGTAAGTGATTGCCCACTCGAGCACCTGCATCGCGCCCATCGATCCGCCGATGATTGAGTGCCAACGACCGATGCCGATGGCCTTCGAGAACTCGAACTGAGCTGTGACCTGATCGCGAATTGTGATGTACGGAAACCGATTGGCGTATTCGCGGCCGCTTCGATCGAGCGAAGAAGGCCCAGTCGAACCCTGACAGCCGCCAAACATGTTTGGTGCCACGACGTAAAAACGATCTGTGTCGATGGCCTTGCCCGGGCCGATGATGTCGCTCCACCAACCCTCGGTTGGGTGGGCCTTCGACGATGCGCCAACCGCGTGCGAGTCGCCGGTTAGCGCGTGCAACACGAGAACTGCGTTGCTGGCATCCTCGTTTAGCGTGCCCCATGACTCGTATGCGATTCTGGCGCCGTTAAACTCACGCCCACCCTCTAGCTTGATGCTGGGGAGTGGGACGAAGAGTCGATCACCCGAGGGGTCACCGTCACGCCATGCTCCGGTCGCAGGTGGCCGGCCGATCAGTTGTCGGCTCAGCTCCTCCGTGACGAAGGATGACGGAACGGTGTCCTCGGGTGTCTGGAATTCCAAGTGTTACTTGGCCGCCTCAAAACCGGTCTCTAGGTCTGCGAGTAGGTCGGCGATTGACTCGAGGCCAACCGACAGACGAACCAGGCCAGGGGTGACACCGGTGGTCAACTGCTGCTCAGGGCTGAGCTGCGAGTGGGTGGTGCTTGCTGGGTGGATTACCAGCGAGCGAACGTCACCGATGTTGGCAACGTGGCTGAAGAGGTTGAGCGAGTCAACGAACTTCGAGCCGGCCTCGACGCCGCCCTTGATTTCGAACGACACGATGGCGCCCGAACCCTTAGGTGCGTACTTGGTGGCTGCTGCGTTCCAAGGCGAGGTTGGCAGCGAGGCGTAGTTGACGCTCTCTACCTGTGGGTGGTTCGAAAGCCACTCGGCAACCTTCTTGGCGTTCTCGACGTGACGCTCAACGCGGAGGCTGAGGGTCTCGAGACCCTGGATGAGCTGCCATGCGCTGTTAGGCGAGATGGCTGCACCGAGGTCGCGAAGCAACTGAACGCGGGCCTTGATGATGTAGGCAATGCCGTCACCGAGTGCTGCGGTGTAGTTGACGCCGTGGTACGAAGGGTCTGGCTCGGTCAGGCCTGGGAACTTGTCCGACTTGCTCCAGGCGAACTTTCCGCCGTCGACGATGGCACCGGCAACGACGGTGCCGTGGCCTGCGAGGAACTTGGTAGCCGAGTGAACGACGATGTCTGCACCGTGCTCGAGAGGCTTGATCAAGAATGGGGTGGCAACGGTGTTGTCAACGATCAGTGGCACACCGTTGGCGTGAGCGACACCCGATACGCCCTCGATGTCGAGGATCGAAACCTTAGGGTTTCCGATGGTCTCGGCGAAGAAAGCCTTGGTGTTTGGCTGCACGGCTGCAGCCCACTCGGCCAGGTCATCCTGGTTCTCGACGAAGGTCGTGGTGATGCCGAGCTTTGGCAGGGTGTACTTGAAGAGGTTATAGGTGCCGCCGTAGAGGGTCGACGAGGCAACGATGTGGTCGCCGGCCTGTGCGATGTTAAGAATCGCGAAGGTCTCAGCAGCCTGACCCGACGAGAGCAGCAATGCGGCGGTTCCGCCTTCGAGAGCGGCGATGCGCTCTTCTGCGACACCCTGGGTTGGGTTCATGATGCGGGTGTAGATGTTGCCGAACTCTGCGAGGCCGAAGAGGTTCTTGGCGTGCTCGCTCGAGTTGAAGACATAAGCGGTGGTCTGATAAATCGGAACAGCGCGCGAGTTGGTGGTTGGGTCAGGGGTTGCTCCGGCGTGAATCTGCGCGGTCTCAAAGCCCCAGTTCTTTGGGTCGGTGCTCATTTTGGATCCTTATGTGATGTGTTTGGCGAGAAGGTTTGATTCAAGGCTACGAACCGCCACTGACGCCCGCAATCGAGCGCGAAACAAGTCGTAACTTTGGCAAACCTGGTCGCTCAGCCCCATCGGTGAGCGCTCTTCGATTGATTTAGCCCCGCGAGTTAGCTCGCAGCAGCCTCGTTAAGGGTATCAATCGCGAGCGCTGCCAGAAGCGCACATCCATCGGGAATCACCGAGTCATCGAAGGTGGCCTTATTGGAGTGATTCGCCGCCAACTGGTCGATGTCGTGGTCGGCGGTCGCTGCACCCAAGAACACGAATGCGCCAGGCATCTCTTTGAGGATCGACGCCATGTCTTCGCCACCGAGAATCGGAAACTCCATGCGCGAGAATCGGCCGGCGCCAAAGGTCTCGTTGGCAACGCGCTCGACTCGGTCAACCGCCCCAGCGTCGTTGATGAGCACCTGCGACGATGGCGGAAACTCGACCGTCGCGGTGAGTCCGAATCCCTCTGCGATGTTCTCGACGAGCTGTTTGGCGAGGCGTCGAACGCGCTCGAAGTTGAGGGCGCTGAAGGTTCGAATCGTCGCACCGAACGATGCGGTCTCAGGAATCACGTTGGTGGTGTGTGGGTCGCCAGCGCTGATCCAACCGATGTTGACGACTACTGGGTCGAACACGTCGAAGCTCTTCGTAACCATGGTCTGCAGGGCCGACATAGCCTCAATCAGCGCGCTATTTGGGTCTTTGGCCATCCATGGCGAAGATCCGTGGCCGCCCTTGCCGTGAAAGGTGACGAGCATGTCACCTGCCGACGCCATCAGTGGGCCCGGTTTGGTGGTGAAGACGCCGCGCGGAATCCGCTGGCTAAAAACGTGGATGCCGTATGCCGCGATGGGCTTGCTGCCCGAAACAAGGTGCAGGTTTTCTTCGAGCATGATGTCTGCTCCACCGTGCCCTTCTTCGCCCGGCTGAAAGAAAACCACGACGTCGCCGTTGAGCTGGTCGGCGTGGGTGCGCAGCAGGTGGGCAGCACCGATGCCGATGGCCGCGTGAAGGTCGTGACCGCAGGCGTGCATGTATCCATTCGTGGATGCATAAGGCAGGCCGGTGTCTTCGGTGACGGCGAGGGCGTCGAGGTCGCATCGAAGTAGCACGGTAGGGCCGGGCTTGGCGCCCTTGATGTGTAGCGACGCGCCAGAGATGGTCGGGCTGCGGTGAATCTCGCCCAGCCCCTCGACCGATGCCAGAACGCGCTCGAGAGTCTTCGGCAGCTGGAGGCCGAACTCCGGAATCTGGTGCAGTTCGCGCCTGATTCCCTGGACCACTGCGAGATACTGGCTTGCTTCTTCTGCGAGAGCTTTGTAGGTCATGCGACTCAGCATAGATGTCATTTCTTAGTATTTAGAAGTGTTGTTTGAATCGATGCACGAGAGTTGGCAGGCCGCCCTGGCCGACCAGCGCGCTCTGCTCGTCGACATCGAGGGGCGGTTGG